>PLHF01000119.1 GCA_003138855.1 Acidimicrobiaceae bacterium
TATCAGCGACGGACCACTAGAAGCCGCTCGAATAGCTCCCGTGGGGGAATCGGTGCTCATGGGGGAAATGGAGACGAAATGGGGCGTGCGAGGACATGAGTCTCAATGATTGCACGGCAATCCATGTGACGGAAGTCGAAGCCGAAGCTCTCGAATGAATGCGAGGAGTTCGCCCTCACCACGCATAAATACGGAAACGATGGCTGCCACCAGGTCTCGAACGATTCGTTCAGACGGTGCGCCCTGGGACCATGTGCGATGGAAGTTCGGGTGAGATCGCTCGCACGACGAGTGACACCGTGCGTTCGGAGCCATCCATCCGAGATCGAGGAGGTAACCCTCTTGAGCAGTAGTCAGCAGTTCCGATCCGGTGAGATAGGTATTGCTCACCACCTCACCGAATATCACGTCACGGTTGAAAAGCAACTGTGCGTAGTAGGGGCCTGCCTCTAGGGCAAGCAGTTCCCCGCAGGTCACCTGGTTGTCTTCCACCGCCTTCAACAACTCCTCCGCTATCACGTTCAGACTGCCCGCTATCTTCATCCTTCGTACCTCCTCGGAAGAAGGTACTCAGCGGGTGTGACCATCGACTGGTGGGAGCGGTCCGCTCCGGTCGGGACCTGACACAGATCTGACACAAGAGCACGGCAAACACAGGTAATCACCGGTCGACAGGGGCTACCCGTTCTTCCTAATCAATGGCGCTTTTCGACCGTTTCCCCAGGTTGTGGAAATGGCCGTTTCTGAATCCCGCCTACAGGCCGGCTCACCGTCACTAACCCTTTCACCAGGGTTTTTATCCGGGGCCGGCCACAAGTGGCCGTAGGTGTCCAAGGTCTCTATGGCTGAGGTGTGACCCCGCAGGTGCTGGACATTGGTGATGAGCCGGCATGGCCTCGGCTATGGCTCAGGATCATCCGCCTCGGCGTGGCCGCAGCGAGGCCCTTTGGCAGGCTCCCGGCGCTCTAAACGGGTGGCCTGAAACCGCACCGCCGAACGTGCCCACACAATCAGCGGTTGGGGGCATCCGAGTCAGGCACGGCGACGGTGTCGGGGCGACGAACGCCGAGCGGCGATCCACGTGAACGGCTGCGCGGCCCCGGCTGGCGTTGTATGGACCTCACGACGGTGCTCCACCACCTGGAAGCTGCTTTCCAGGACCGCGCCGAGTTCGTCCGCGCTGTACCGGGTCACCGGAAGTCCCGAACACCGTTCTGGACCATCTGGCGCAAAGGCCGCCATGATGACCGATCCACCGGGGGCGACAGCGCGAAGCAGAACGTTCCGATACATATCGACCTCCGTACCGGAAAGGAAGTGAAACGCTGCCCGGTCGTGCCAGAGGTCATAGTGGCGTGCCGGCTCCCAGGACAGTAGGTCCTCGGTGATCCAGGTCACTCGGGGATCGCTGCCCACCCGTTGACGGCCGGCTCGCAGAGCAGCGTCAGAAATGTCGAGAACGGTCACATCGGTGAAGCCCCTGGCGAGCAACCGATCCACAAGGACGGACGCACCGCCGCCGATGTCGATCACCGCCGACTCTGGGGCGACCCCGAGCACGTCAAGCAGTTCCAGGGACACGACCGGCTCAGGCTGATACCAACTCACCGCGTCTGGGCTGCTGCCCTCGTGGACGTTCTCCCAGTGCCTGGCTCGCTGATCAGGACTTGAAAGGTGGTCGGTCACTGACGTCAGCCTAACGGTGGCCGACGCGCTACCCGCTCTGTGGAGCCGTAGAGCTACGGGAGAGCCCGGTGATGGTTGGGCGGCTCCCGCCCCCCCCCGGCGGTGGAGGGTGGAGGGGCCTCAGGGCCGTCTGTAGCGCCTCAGAAGGCCGCTCTGTGCCCTTCACGGACTTGCCTAGCGAGGGGAACCTGACGTACGCGACCGCCTCTGGCCAGTAGTCCTTTGGGGACCTTTGCCTCTGGTGCATCACCGATCAAACAATGAAGCTTGAACCGTTGCGCTGAGCGGTGCCGACGGCCTGTCAGTTGGCTTTGCTCGCATGGCGGCTTACAAGGGGGTGGGAGCCATGGCGAAAACGCAGGTCATCTTCACTGTTTTGGCGGGGCTTGGGGCGTTGGCGGCGGGGTGTGGCGGCTCCTCGTCGGCACCGGCCAAAAAGTCGGTCGGCACGCCGACCACGACCAATAAGGAAGAAAATGCCCTCCCATCTCAACTGTGACGACCCCAGCACCGCCAGCTACTGCCGCGGCTGCCGTTGTCCCGGTTGCCAGGCAGCAAACACGGAGAAGTCCTCGGCTTGGCGTAGATCACGCACTCCGGCAGCCCCCAAGTCCTACAGCACAAGGAGCGTTGACGAGACATACGACTGCACGCTCATTCTGGGCGAGTGGAAACGATTCGACAAGGAGGCATCATGACCAATCGGCACAGCATCAGAATCAGACGCCACAAGCGCGCTGCTCCTCGCAGGGCGACACTCATCGTCACCTGCACCCTGGTGGCCCTACTCGGGACCTACGGCATCGCCGCCGCCGTCACCCAGAGCCTCAGCCTCGGGGCCGGTGACACCGCCAACGTGACCTGTTCCGGGAACGGCATGACCGTGACGAGCCAGGCCCCCACGTCGCTGAGCATCAACTGTTGGGCCAGCACGACCACCACGCCGCCTACGACAACCACGCCGACCACCACGCCGCCTACGACAACCACGCCGACCACCGGCTCCTGGTGGGTACCGCCCGTGACCGCCGAGTGGCAGTGGGAGATTGACCACCCGCTCAACACTTCCAGCGCCACCGACATGGGCACCGGCCTCACTGCGTACAACGGCGACGCTGCCCCGGCAACCAACCCGACCATCTATGACATCGACGCCATTGAGAACCCGGCGAGCACTGTGTCTGCCCTGCACGCCCTGGGCGACCACGCCATCTGCTATGTCGAAGTCGGCACAGCGGGCGACTACTACAGCGCCGCCGATGAGGGAATTCCCACGACCTACTACGCGCAGTTCCAGGCGGCCGGTGTCCTGGGCGACAAGCTGTCGGGCTACCCCGAGTACTTCCTCAACATCACGTCCAGCACCACGGTGTCGATCGTCGAGTCGATGATCCAACAGCAGTGTGCAGCCAAGGGGTTCGACGCCGTGGAGACCGACCTGGACGAGACGTACTCAGGATCGGACGGCACGACGGGCTTCATCATCAGCCAGGCTGCAGAGCAGGCCTACCTAACGACATTGGCGACGTACATGCACTCTCTGGGCCTGGGCTGGATCGCGAAGAACCTGGACGACACTGGCGATAACTTCGCCACCATGATGGAGCCGACCGCCGATGGCATCATCAGCGAGCAGTGCGGACAGTACGGGACGTGCGGTGCCCTGTCAGCGTTCACATCGGGAGGCAAGGCCATCTTTGAGGCCGAGTACAACCTGTCGCTGTCGGCGTTCTGTCCTGCCGCCAACGCTGCCAACCTGAACGGCACGCTGTTCCCTGTCAGCCTGAATGGTGGTCGCCAGCCATGCCAGTGAGGGAACTGAGTGAGGGCAAGGTCGCCATCGTGGACGACGAAGACGACGAGTGGCTGTCGCAGTGGCGACGGCGACCGACCCGCCTAGTTGCGCACCGTCGTCGATTGACGGTCCCGCCGGCAGGCACCCGGATCGATTCACAGGTGGATCTACGGTCAGGCTCAGGTCTGTCCTCGACAGCTTTCCTACCGTACCTGTAGGAGGCAAGCAGAATTTCCGTCCAACTGCTTGACGCACTATGACCTGGATCATCATGTTGCCGCTGATTGCGATGGCTACCGCCTTTGCCTCTGTTCCTCTCCTCTACGACTCAGGCAAAGTGGATCGCCCCATCACAGTGACATCCGTTCGGTCCGAGCGGCATGGGAAGCAGTAGCTACCGCCTGTGATCAGGGCGTCACGGTGTCCACGGTCCGGCTCAGTGCCCGTCCTGGACGGCGGGGTTTTCCGAGGACAGGGACACCTCGGGCTTCAGGGGTCAAGTTTCCGCACCCCGTGGCTGAGGCTCTCATATCCGGTAGTGAGGATGGAGAACCGTCAGAACCCAGACGCAATCTGTAGGCTGTTGACGGTGGCGGCTCCAGCCACCTCGGGAACACCAGGCACGTCCTCTGCGGGCCTCGAGCAGGCTGTAGTGGGTGAAGTTGGTAGACGACTTCGTGCCGGGTGCGATGGAGCTCGTGCGGACGAAACGCCAGATCAGACGTTCCGTGTTGGTTCTGCCAGTAAGGGAGCGTCGCGACGATGGCTCTGCAAGAAGGAGATCGCCGCGACGACGAGGGCCAAGGTGGCGAAGGCTGTGTGGGCCCTCTGCCAGCGCCGACTTGTGATGCCGTGCAGGGTCACAATCCCGCCACCAATCGTGGCGACTGCACCAACTCTGGTGAGTTGCTTCTTGTTCATTCCGACAGCGTAGATCCGCTCCGAGGACGTGCATGCGGACCGGGGGGTTTCAAACTGACCCACCACCCGCGGATCACTCCCTCTACCGCGGCCCCATGGACCACCAGGACCACTACGCCAACGCCATCTGGGCCGAGCCAGGGGTCTGCTGGCGCATGGTGAGCTGGCCGGGTGTCGGATACTCGGAGGGAACATGCGGGTGCCCCAAACGCTTGCAATGGCCCATCTAAGAGGAATCTGGGGGCCAATATGCGCACCTGATCGGCGCGTGCCACTAGTGCGCTAGACATGAAGGTATCGTCGGGTCAGAAGCGGTTTGGGGTGGCTTCGCTCAACTGGCCCGACGAGGGCAGGGGAAGGAGCGATCCGGGGCCGCATGGTGAGCCGGGCTACCGGGTCGACGCCCCCACCGATTGCCCTGAGCCCGTGCAGTGGGTCGGGCGGGCGGTTGTCGGCCACAAACGGATGAGGCTGTGGTCATGTGGCCGGCATGTCGAGGGGCCGGCGGATCTCCGGCCGGTCGCTTCGAGGTCTCCGCTGCGGGTATAGAAAGTTAACGTTACGTGACATCAAGGTGAACGCAAGGTAAACTACCCGCATGGACCGCACTCTTCCGCATGCGCAGGGCTGGTACTGCGATCCGTACCTTCAGCACAAAGCCCGTTGGTTCTCTGACGGGAATCCGACGGCGCTGGTCCGGGATGATGGGGTCGAGTCAAGAGACGCCCCTCCGAGTACGCCCTACACCGGCCAGCCCGAACCGGCTGTAGAGACTGAAGGTCCATTGATGCACTCTCACCTCAACGGGGGCCGATCTGATCGAGACTCTGGGTTGAATGCGGTCTGGGGGATCTTCGTGGCGAGGGGCGGAGACTGACCGGACTCATTGGCCCGATGTGTGGCACTGTCACGGCGGCGGGACCTTGCTCAACGGTGCACTACTGACCTGCCAGGTCGCTGCCACTCCGCCCAGGGTCGCACGCGTGCCTCTCTGGGGCTCGGCGTGGGGGTCAGGCGAGGCTAGCCAGGGCCATACGCAGCGTAGCCAGCGTTGCGATGACCTACCGACTGTTCACGTGGCAGTGAAGGAGCGCCAGTGAGGATCTTTGGGAAGAAGAAGGCCAAGGCAGCAGCTCAACCCGTCGTCAGTCGCCTCGACACAGGCCGAAGATCCATGGCCCGCCGACGAGCCACCCAAGATCTGAAGGGAGCAGATCTCCAAGGTGCGGATCTGAGTTGGGTCGATCTCAAAGGGCGATCTCTGAAGGGTGCCAACCTCGCCAACGCCGACCTGTCGATGGCCCTACTGCATGGCACCAACCTCAGCGAGACCAATCTGTCGGGCGCGAACCTGTCCACGGCCGACATGAAGCGAGTCCGTTCAGGAGGCATCACCGGTTCACCGAGCGGTCTCCCCTACTACTGGCTCATTGCGAACGGGTACCTGGTAGGTCCATCCGCGAATCTGGCCGAAGCCGACCTCAGCGGAGCCGACCTGACCAAGGCCAAGCTGTTCGGAGCCAACCTGATGGGCGCGGATCTGAGCGGTGCGGACCTCAGAGGAGCCGACCTGTTCGAAGCTGACCTGACGGGCGCGGTCCTGGCTGAAGCCGCCCTGGCAGCCGCGGATCTGGGTGGTGCCAAGCTAGCCAGGGCCGACCTGTCACACAGGGTCCTGCGCGGTGCCAGGCTCCACAACGCCGACCTGACCGGAGCTGACCTGACCGGAGCCGACCTCACGGGAGCGGGCCTGCGCGGTGCCAATCTCAGCGAGACCAACCTGACCGGCACTCTCTTGGCCGGGGCCGACCTGACCAATGCCAAGCTGACCAATGCCGTCAAGGTCGAGGCTGTATCGGACGAAACGACGACCTGCCCCGGTGGGAAGCCAGGCCCCTGTTGGTAAGCGCGGGAGGCGGGGCCAGTGTCCCCGCTCAAATCGCCGCTGACGCTCCATGGTGGGTTGCCTCCCCCCGGCGTCACTGGGACACCCCCTCCGGTGTAAAGCCGGCTGCTCATCTCGCTAAGTGGCAACCAGGATCTCCGGTGCCATAATGATCGGGTGCGTACGACTCCGTTGGTCGGCAAAAAGGTGTGGTTTGCACCGCGCCGATTCGGTTGGGGACTGAGTCCAATCTCGATCGAAGGTTGGCTGGTAACCATTGCTGCGCTCGGAGTGAGCATCATGGTGACTCGCAAGTCGTCCGACCGTCGTCTGCTATCTCAATTGCCAGCGATTTGTCTTGTCCTAATCGCGTTGGCAAAGGGCACGGCACCCGGCGGCCCTGGGGCAAGAACCGCATTCATCGAGGCCACTGGATCTCCTGCCAGCAGTTGATTCTTCGACTGTCAGCCCAAGCGCCACTGCCCTTCGTCTGGTCGATATTCCCAGTCGGGCGATTGCGGGCTGGCGTTCATTCCCGTTGTTCTGCGTGCTCAGGTTCTGGGATTGATCAATGGCTCCGGCTGCACAGATGGAACGATATGAACCGCTTGCAGAAGTGAGCACGTGGCCTCGCGCCGAGCCGGATATCGATCCCGGAACCGGCAGCGTCGTTAAGGGGGGGGCGCCTTCTGGTAGCCGACCTGTCGATAGTCGGGGACACCATCGCTCCGGATCGGCACTGATCGGTAGGTCGATCTGGCCCGGTAAAGCTGCTTGGTCAACTGAATGTGACCGGCGTATTCGCGGGCATGGAGACTCGGCACGCTCATCGATCCGCCTCAGAGTCGGCCACGCGATCACCTCGATGAGCAGGATCGGCAGTCCTCCGAACTCAAGCGACCATCGGGCCCCGAACTCCTGAGCAACCCAGCCCACGATCGGTCCGCCAATCAGCGTGGTTCCCTCCAAGCCAGCGCCCACAGGGCCATCACCCGGCCGCGCATGACCGGGATCGAGGACAGTTGCAGCGTGGTCTTGGCCATGGCGTTGAACGTGATGCTCCCGTAGCCGACGAAGACCAACGCGGCCAGTTCCACTGCCAATGTCGGGGCCAGGGCCGCAGCGAGAATGGCAATGCCGCAACCGATGGCGGCGGGGCCAAGGGCCCGCGCCCGCGGGTGCACCCGCGAAGCGATTACCGCTCCGCCCACCACCGCGCCGCTGGCCATCACCGCGGCCAGGAAGCTTAGGTGCCTGCGCCCTTGTGGAAGGTGTCGACCGCCATGAGGGGTAGGGTCACCGGGAACTCCCAGGCCAGGGTACCGATCACCGCGATCATGATCAGGGGGCTGGAGACACTGCGGGCCAGCGAAACCTGCGGCCGCATCGCCACCAGGTGGCGGGCCCGCAAGTTGGCGTACTCGCCTCGCGAAGCTCTCAAGATGTGGGCTATGAGAGCCGATACTGCAACGGTAGATCCCGGCGGGTCTTTCGAAACTGCTGGGCGATATGCACTCTCACGAATCGCGAGCGAAGCCGATGACCGGTAGACGATGAGGACGCCCTCCCCAGCTAGTGATGACCTCTTCATCGGAAAGAAGGGCAAGCTCTCGCGCGGCATGGGGCGAATGAAAGCCTCGTCGTACCGGTCGAACTCTTCGGATCGGCATCCCAAGCAAGACGAGACCGAAGCAGAGCAGCTGCGCGAAGAGCAGGATCAGCTCATACGCGTCACCATCGCCAACCGATCCCTGGAGACACACTTTCAGCCGATTGTCGATCTCAGGAGCGGCCAGGCGGTAGGGACCGAAGCGCTCGCCCGTTTCGCCCAGCAACCCATTCGGCCTCCTGACGTATGGTTCGCCGAAGCAGCATCTCTTGGCCTCGGTGTGGAGCTGGAGCTCACCGCCCTGGACTTGGCACTAGAGCAACTCGATCGACTCCCTGCCGGCCTCTACCTGTCGCTGAATGCGTCCGTCGAAACGATCATGTCTGAACAGTTCCGAGCGACTTTGGCAGATGTTCCCGCCGAGCGGATCGTCCTTGAACTTACCGAACACACACCGATTGTCGACTATCCAGAGTTCGAAAAGGGCATCCAGGAGCTGCGATCGAATGGTGTCCGGTTGGCCGTGGACGATGCTGGCGCTGGCTTCTCCAGTTTCCGCCACATCCTTGATCTCCATCCCGACGTTATCAAGCTCGACATCGGACTTACCCGTGGAATCGACAGGGATCCGGCACGGCAGGCCCTCGGGCGGGCCCTCCTCAACTTCGGCTTGGAGATGTACAACACCACGATCGTTGCCGAAGGCATTGAGACCGAAGGTGAGTTCGCGACGCTACGCGCCTTGGGCTGTCCGAGCGGCCAGGGCTTCTTCTTGGGTAGGCCCAGCCGACTTCCCAATCAGCGCCATGTACCCGCCGTCTCAATGCCCCTTCTGTCTCCCGACGCACCCTTCAACGACATTGACCCAGCGAGCTTTGGTAGCCCTGACGACGCCATGACCGACGTGGTCGAACTGGCCGACGTGTTGGACATCCGAGATGCCGCCATCGGCGCTCGCTGCTCGCCATTGGAGGATCTCAGCCCAGAGCTACGGCGGGCTCTCCTCGCCGACACTCATGTGGCTCGGGTGGCACTGAGCGACTAGCCACTGGGGAATCAGCCAGTCTTCGCACTCGGGCGCAGCGCCGGGCGACACAGGCGGTCGTCAACCGTCGCCAACCGGCACTTATGCAATGCTCCGATGGTCCCGTCCGTGCACGTCAGGGGACGCCATTGATCGGAGCTTCTGGGTGAAACGCGAAGGCGTGAGCTACGACGTTGGGCGAATTCTAGGCATGAACTGGCATCCAGTCTTCGATCTACATGTGGTGCATCGCGAGCTACAGATAATCAAGGATGACCTGTATTGCAACGCCGTACGGATCTGTGGCCGGGACATCGGACGGGTCGTGGCGGCTGCCGAAGACGCACTTGGTCAAGGGCTCGAAGTGTGGTTCTCGCCCGAGTTGTGGAACAAGAGCCAAGGCGAAACGCTTGCCTATATTGCAGACGCAGCCGCAGCAGCAGAGGCTCTGAGGCAACGCTGGCCGGACGGCCTGGTGTTCAGCGTGGCCTCCGAGGCGACGCTCTTCGTAAGAGGCATCGTGCCGGGCAGGACGGTCACCAAACGAGTCGAGAATCTGTTTCGTGACGTCAAGGAGGGCAACCACATTGAGCCACTGCAGGCATTTCTGGCCCAGGCGAATGCGGCGGCCAGAAATATGTATCGCGGTCCACTGACGTACGCCTCCTTGCCGTTCGAGCAGGTGGACTGGACCCTCTTCGACATTGTT
>PLHF01000054.1 GCA_003138855.1 Acidimicrobiaceae bacterium
GCCCAGCGTGATTGTGAAGAATCCGCTCAGGGTGGCCTTCGTTCGGGCCGATCCTGTCAATGTGCAGCGACATTCGATCGGCAACCGCAAGCTCCGCTTTCTGCGCATCGGCATCGACGCCGTCCTGGCCATCGGGCTATCGGTGCTGGTGGTCGCCGTGGCTGTGGGCATGTCGCAGCGGCCCGTTCCGGCACAGCTGGGGTCCAACCAAGCCGCCCGGGTGACCGTCACCGGGCCTCCTGCGGTCTGGGACAGCCGGGACGCGACCGCCTTCGCAGGCGATCCCCCCGCAGTCAGAAGGTGGGTGGAAAAACAGCTGTCCGAGCGCGTGCACCCGGCGTCGACCGGTCCTTCGGGGCCGGCGACCGGAACACGCGGTGTGCTCCACCAGATCATCACCGTGCGCGTGCTTCCGGGAGGGCCCCTGCGCGTCACGCCTGCACGCTTCACCGTGTGGCTGCATCGGGAGGGTTCCAGCCTCGTGGGCGACCTCGGGCCCATCAAGCTCACCGATCCTCGCGGCACGCTGGTCGGATGGAAGGTCTGGGCCCAGCTGGTCGGAGATCGGTCCGGTCCGGTCGTCGTCGTGCCCGATCGCCAGGTTGCGTACATCGGGCGCCGGTCCGAGGGGACCCGGGGCAAGCTGGTCGCAGATCGGTCCGGTCCGGTCGTCGTGGTGCCCGATCGGCCGGTTGCTGTCACCGGGCGCCAGTCCGAGGTGAACCAGGCCTACTCCCAGGTGGTTGGTGACGACAGGGGTGTCGTGTTGATGTGGGTCGCTCACTGGGGCGGCGGCGGTGGCTCGTTCTCCGTCAAGGCCCGAGTCGTCGTGCTCCATCCGCACCAAGTGCGGGCCGGATCGCTGACCTTCGTCCTGTCGGCGTCGTAGCCAAGGTGGCGGTCGAGGCGGGCCCCATGGTGGGGCTGCCGTCGACCGGCGGGTGGTCAAACACCCTCGGGACCTGAGTCCATCCTGCGTGCCCGAGGGCATCGAGGACCAAGGGTAGGTGGACCCTTCAGCGGGCTCAGCCGGTGCCAACCGGTCGAACGGTTCACACGCGCCCAACACTGGTCGAACAGGGCGCCACGGTGGCCGTTGAGCAGGGCGGAGCGCGCGGAATTGGACCGAAGCAACGGGTGGAGCTGCACTCGCAACGCGGACGAATGTCACGGGGTGTGGTGGGCTGATGACCCAGCGTACCGTGACCATCTTTTTGATACCGTGACACCTTGACGGCCCCATGACCCGAGCGTAGGTTGCCCCCAGAAAGCGCAGTTGGGGGCAGTGGGAATGTGCCCGGCAGCGTGGACTGTGTGGCACGGGGGAACCTCATCCAGGGCGTGCCGCACGCAGGGCAGGGCTTGGTAGAGCCCTGATCGAGCACTGTGGAGTGCGGGCACACCGACCAGGCGGTTGGCGTCCCGGACACGAGTCGTATTGGGGGGGGTGCCACTGGACAGGGGGGATCAGTGCTTAGACGGGCCGCGAGCCTCCAAGGGTACGGAGTCGAGAGCGCGGATGTGCATCGGCGTTCCATCGTCGATTGACCCGCCCACTCGGACCGGATCCGGAGTTCCCAGCCCTCTGTCGGAATGCCGACAACCGCGCGGTCGATGCTCCGCATCACCGGTCTGAGGACAAGTGCCATCGCACTCGTCTCTTATGCATTATCCATAGATGAAAGAAGGATTCATGCGAACTTATAGAGGAAGGCTCAGCCGCATAGGTGCGGTAGCAGCGGCGACACTGATCAGTGTCGCCGGGCTCGGCGCGATCGGACTGATTAGCGCCACGCCGGCCGGCGCGGCGCCGTCACCCGGGGTACCCACCGAGCAGTACTTCGGCTTCCCAGGGCCGACGGGCTTCAGCGTGGTGAACACCATTGCGGATGCGTTCTCGGTGGCCTCGGCCAGCCAGGGCTCCAACTTCACCGTCACCAACGTCGGTGGGAGCCAGGTCGTGCCGACCACGAACTCGGGAGTGCCGGTCAACTACATCAGCAACAACGCCACCTACTACGAGATCCCCGCGGGGACGACGTACGTGAGCGCGGCGGCTGCTGGCGATGCATCCTACGTCCCGTCGGGCGGCGGGGCCACGACGAGCTTCGCGGAGACCGTAGTCGAGTGCACGTCCGCCTCGACCCCCGGTTGCACGGCTACCCCGAACAGTCCGATCGTCGCCGTCTCCGGTACGGCGACCTATTCGGGCTTCGCCGGTCCGAACCCGACNNATGTCACCGTCACCCTCACCGCGACGGGCACCGTCGGGTCGACCATCAACTGGAGCCAGTTCGAGTTCGACACGTCTGCCAACGTGACGCTCTTCGGGAATCATGTGACCGCCGCAGTCCTCGGCTACCCGACCGATACCTCGTTCTGCAACACGGTACCGAATACGTATCCGACGACGGGTTGCGCCTTGGGGCCGTTCACCACGGTGGCCACCTCGCCCACCTACGAGGCTCCGCCGGTCCTGACCAGTACGGTCATCGGCGCCCCGGCCCCGTTCATCAACGTGACCAACGCGGCTCCGATCAGCATTCTGGGGACGGGTACCACGACGATCAACGTGACCGGTGCCAACTGGACGGACAGCTCCGCGGGTACGCTCGCATGGAGCGGTGGTGTGGCCGGTGCCGCCAACTCTGACGTCGGGACGTTCACCGTCTCCGCCACGGGCGCACTGACCGGGACCATCCCGTTGTCCACGGCCGAGCAGCTGGCCACGACCTCGAGCCCGTTCTCGTTGACGCTGACGGCCACGGACGGAGCGGAGTCGTCGACGGCTACGATCACCGTCACGCCGTACCAGGCCTTCAACACGACCTGTACCATCGGGGTGGCCTCTGGTGCTACCTGCACCATCAACCAGGACATCGTGGCGACGGTCATCGGAACGTCCCTCACCATCAGTGAGGTCCAGACCGGACCTGCCAACCCCAGCAACTCGATCGTGGCGCTTTCCCCGGTCACCCTGGGTCTGGGAGCAGGCACCAACAACCAGCAGTTCGACCAGGCTCTGGGCTACCTGAACACGGTGGTCGTGAGCGATGATCGCGGCACCCTCGGAGGGTGGACGGTCACCGGTCAGCTGGGCAGTGACTTCAACAACGCCACGCCTCACGGTCCTGCGTTGGACAATGTGATCCCGGCAGACTTCCTCACCTGGCAGCCTGCTGTGGCTCTGGAGACTGCCGGCTCGCTGCCTGGCAACAACCTCAACACCATCGGTTGCCCTGACCAGACGCCTGCGCCTACTGGATACCCGTCCTGCACGGGCCCCAGCGGCCTGCCGGTGCCTGTCGGTGGAGCTGCCGGTAGCACCGGCGTCAACGGCACGGGAGCTGGCACGGGTGGCGTTGCCACCCTCCCGGCAGAGGTCACGGCTGGTAACCCTGCCGTCCTCAACAACCCAGCCGGTAGCGCAGCCGAACTGTGCGCAACCGGTACCGGTGCCGCCCCTGGCGGTGGCGGTGGCTTCCTGTGCGAGGCCGGACTGTCACTGGCGATTCCGCCGTACGTGGCTGCCGGTTCGTACTCCGCCACGTTGAACATCGTGGTGATCGGCTACTGATCCGGTAGTTGGTTGGAAGCGGAGGGGACCGGTCGTTCCGGTCTCCTCCGGTGAGAAGAAGGTGGGGGCGGCATCGCCGCCCCCACCTTCATTCTCGAAGCAGTTCAATTCCGAAACAGGCCTGGATGAACCGGCCTATCATGTCGGTCGGATGCCCGGGCCCGTGGTTGAAGGAGTCAGGGGGAGGGCGACGACCGGAGGCAGGGGTCGACCAGCAGCCGGCCTGCAGTCCATGTGCCAGGCGCAGTGAGGGGAACGAATCGCATGCAGTGGAAGCAAACCTCGAGACGATGGGCTGCCGCCGTCTTCGCAGCGGTGATGGCGACGACGGGACTCGCTGTCGTATCGGGCGGTCCGGCCGCTGCACTGGCCATTCCGACGTTCTCCCTGACGCCGGTTGCCGTGCCCGGCGCCACGGCTCCCCGGGGCAGCTTCCACTACGACCTGGGTGCGGGACAGACCATCAGCGACGCCGTCGTGCTCACCAACGAGACGACCCAGTTGGAGCAGTTCCAGATCTGGTCGACCGACGGGTACAACACGACGGTGGGCGGTGCCTTCGCCCTCCGACCTCTGGGCTATCCGATGACCGGTGTCGGGTCGTGGATCAACACCCACCTCGGCCACGGCATCTACGGCCTAGCCGGGCAGACCTCGGTCACCATCAACTTCTCGCTCACCGTCGCGGCCAACGCCACGCCCGGTGATCATGCCGGCGGCATCGAGGCCCTCGACGTCACCCCGGTGGCTCAGACCGCGAAGGGCCCGGCCCACTTCATCGTCCATCGGGGCATCGCCACCGCGGTGTTCGTCCGGGTGGCCGGTCCCTTGCACCCTTCGGCCGCCGTCAGCAACATCGCCGTGAAGACCTCCGTGCCGCCGCTCGGGTTCGGGAGCGGGAGCGCCAACGTGACCTACCAGCTCGAGAACACCGGCAACACGCTGCTGGCCGGAAAGGCGGTCGCAACGGTCACCGACATCTTCGGCCGGACGGTCAAGACCTTCCCGGCCGTCAGCGTGCAGGCATTCGTCCCCGGCGGTCGCTTCACGGTGGTGGAACCGAAATGGACCTCGATCCCGTTCTTCGGCCCCGCAACGGTGCATGTGCGCTTCACCTCCCCGGGCATGACGCCGGCCACCGGCGACAAGACCTTCTGGATCTTCCCGTGGCTGCTGGTGCTCCTGATCGTGCTCATCCTGGGTGCAGTGGTCGGCAGGGTCTGGTGGGGGCGTCGCCACCCGAAGGCGAAGGCAGGTGGCGAGCCGGGGCCTGAAGGCGCGGCAACCCCCGGCACGACCGAGCCGGCAGGGTCGGTCGCCGCACCGGGGGCGTCGGTCGGCAGCGGGGCCTGAGCACGTGCGTCGGAGGGGCGTGGTGCGCATGGCCCATCGGGTCCGGGAGGTGCGCTCCCGGGCGGCCGCAGGTGCGGTGACGGCCGTGGTGACGCTGCTCGCTCTGGGGACAGCGCTCACCATCGGATCGACACCGGCCGGGGCGGTCTCCGTACCCCGCATCTCGGTGCAGCCCTCCTCGGTCGCCCCGGGTACGACGGTTCTGGTCGGCGGCTACGACCTCGACCCGCTCACCAACTACCAGCTCCAGGTGTGCGGCAACGGCGGCTTGGGGACGTCGGCCAACTGCGCCCTGGCATCCTCCACGACGGCTGCCACCTCGGAGATCGGCCACTTCCTGGTCAAGATGATCGTGGAGATCCCCCCGGTGCCGTGCCCCTGCGTCCTGGAGGCGCTGCCGGCGCCCGGCTCCGGCGGGGTGAGCCAACAACTCCTCTCGACGTCGGTCGACATCCAGGGAGCGCCGGTCGCCACCCCGGTGCCGGCTTCTTCGACCATTGCCCCCAGTGGCCTGGTGGTGGAACAGGCCGTGCTCAAGGGGTCGGGGTCCTGGGCCGAATGGTTCGGCGCCCCGCCGCACCGGACACTCGAGGTGCGGTTCCGCAACGGAGGCTCGAACCTCATCCCGTCGACGCCGTTCGTGCTGCGAGCGGGCAAGGGTCCGAACCCCACGCAGGTGGTGGCGGCGCCAGCGGTGCCGCCCCTGTTCCCGGGCCAGGTCGTCTCGTACCGGGTGCCGGTCTCCTTCCCCGTCCTCGCCTTCGGCCACTACGAGGTGGGTGGTGTCGTCGGGGCTCCTGGGCAGACGATCGCGTTCACCGTGACAACGAGGTTGGTGCCGTGGGGCGTGGTCGTAGTGGCGGTTGTGCTGCTGCTGGTGATCATCGCCCTGGTGGTCCTATGGATCGTGCGCCGCCGGCGGGCGTCGAAGCAGGCGGGCGAGGCGGGTAAGTCGGGCAAGGAGGGCGACCCCGGGCCGGAAGCTCCGAGTTCGGACACGGCCGTCACCGCCCCGACGGATCCTCCGTCGCCGGTGGCTGTATCCTCTGCCATCCCCGAATGAGGAGAGCCGTGAGAAGTGCGAAGCCGTTCCGCCGGGGAGCCGTTCCCGTCGTGTGTGCCCTGGGCCTGGCGCTGGCCGGCTGTGGCTCCTCGTCACAGGCCGCTTCTCATCCGTCGTCGACCACCACGACCACCAACTCCCAGACCCTGTCCCAGCGGTACACGACCGTGGTGTCGGACGGGGACAAGGAGCTGCAGAGTCTCTCGACACAGCTCAACAGCGCCAAAGGGAACGTGGTGGAGATCCAGGCGGGCTTCAAGGCGGTGTCCGCCACCTATCAGAGCGTGGCCAAAGCGGTGCAGGCCTTGCCCTTCCCCGCTTCCATGCACAATGACGTGACGGCCATGGTCGCCGCGCTCAACAAGCTGACGGCCGATACCTCGCTGGGTGCGCAGTCGGTCACCACGACCCAGTTCGACTCCGTGTTCTCCCAGCTGGCCACTGACCAGAAGGCGGAGGTCGCGGCCAACAACAAGGTGAACCACGATCTGGGGATCAGCTCCATCAATTGACGGCGCCACCGAGGCTCGCTGATCCGGTCGGGCCCCACGGCCCGGTCGGATCCGACGAGGTAGCCGAACCCCCGATCGGCGGACCGCCGTTCGTTGCCCGTGGCCGACGAGCAAGGTCGGTGCACCGCATAGAGCGGAGCGTGCTCCTCCGGGCAGTGCTGGCTGCAGTGGCGGCCCTGGCCGCACTCGCCGCTGTGCCCAGCGCACCGGCCTTCGCCGCCTCTTCCGGAACGGGCTGGACCATGACGCCCTTGCCGGTGGACGGTAGCCCCGTCCCCGACTCGTTCCACTACGACCTCGCCCCCGGCCAGAGCGCGTCGGATCGGCTCGCGCTGGCCAACGGCACGCCAGACCCGTTGACGTTTCTGATCTACTCCGCCGATGCATCGAACGCCCCCGCAAGTGGAGCCTTCGCCCTCTCGCTGCCCGACCAGGCGACACACGGGGTCGGCAGCTGGACGACCACGACGGTGCACACCCTGACCGTCCCCGGGCTGCAGGTGGCGTCCTTCCCCTTCACGGTGACCGTTCCGGCCGGCGCCGCTCCGGGTGAGTACGCCGGTGGTGTGGTGGCCCTCGACTCGGCCGATCAGAACCCCGGGAGCGGGCGGGTCCACGTCCGGGTGCTCAGCGGGGTCGGCGTGCGGATCTACGTCCTCGTGCCCGGTCCGGTCCATCCCCGCCTGAAGCTGGAGAAGGTCACTGCGCATGTGGTGGTCCCCTTCCTCGCATCCATCACCGGGTCGGGTCGCGCGCTCATCACGTTCCAACTGTCCAACACTGGGAACACCCTCATCTACGCCACGGCGAACGTCGAGGTGGTCGACGGGCGGGGGCGGACGGTCAAGCGGTTCGCCCCCAAGGTGATCGAGTCACTGCTCCCCGGCGCCAGGTTGACCGTGTCGGAGCCGGTCTGGAACCAGCTGCCGATTGCCGGGCCCCAGCACGTGCACGTCGAAGTCACCGGTGGCCCCCAGCGGCTCACCGGCGAGACCCAGTTCTGGGTCGTGCCGTGGGCGCTGATCGTGGTCGGGGCCGTCGTGGTTCTCGCGGTGGTCCTGGCGGTGGTCCTGCTCTTGATGCGGCGCAGACGCCACCGAGCATCGTCCCGCCGGCGTGACAGCGACGCCGGCGGTGTGACAACGGGTGGCCGGGCGGGTACCGATGAGGAGGTCCCCGAGGCCGACGCTATCGTCCCCGATCCCTAGCGCGGGCGTCCGCCCTGCCCCGCTGAGTCGGCGTCGGCGTTGGCGACGACGGCGAAGATACTGCTGGGCCTCATGCCCCAGACCACCTGGAGGGCCAGTTCGGCGGTGACCACGGGGGAGGTCCGCGGTGTGGGTGACGCGGACGAACCCGGCGTCGATGGCGAGAACCCGCACCGGCAAGCCCACGCCCCCGACCACCATGGCCGGCTCGACCCCGCCCTCGGAGCGGAAGCTCTCACCGGCCGCCTGGCGGGCGACCTTGCGGCGTTCGGTCAGTGTGACTAGGTGGCTGCTCGGGTCCACCTCGCAGAACCCACGGGTCGCCGGGTCGCCGGTGGCCACGGTGGAAGCAAGCCGGTACCCGATGAGCGCGTGTTTGCCGTTGCCGGTGGCCAGGCGGTTGAGCACCGACGAGCCGACCTCGGTCTCCACCGGCGGGATTCACAGGTCGATGACCGCTTCACCGTTGGGGTCCATTGGGGAGCGGGGGCTACCGACACGGCGATCCCTGAGGCGAAGGACACCCCGGGCAGCCCCATCTACGGGATGCCGATCATCAACTCGGACGAGGCGGCAAACATCGTGTTCCTCAAGCACTCGGTGCGACCCGGCTTCGACGGTATCGACAGCGAGCTGCTCTTCGACGAGAAGACCCCGCTGTTACCCGGGGACGCCAAGGACAGCTGTCCAAGCTGGTCGCAGGATGCCGGCCTCTCCAGAGGATCAGCCCGGCCGCTGGCATCCAACCCCTATGGAGATGCGATTGCAGCCAACCCCTCTCATGGGCGGTCATCTCTGCTCGTGGGAGGGCCGTCACTGTGCGTGGAACCCCTTGCATCAGGCCTACTGATCCCCTAGCGTCAACATGAAGGTGGTCCGATCAGCGGCTCCGGGGTAGGTTGAGCCGGCCGGTCGGGTGATGGGGAGGGTCCCCGGGGGAGTAGAGACGATGCGCTCGTTGCGTTCGCATTCAGATCGAGTGCTTGACGTCGCCCCCGGTTCGGTCGGATCGCCCATCCATGCCGCCGGCCTTCCTTTCCACGTTACGCTGACACGCCGCCCGCTGCCGGGGTTTCCGACCCGCCCACCACACCGGTCACAGTCACGGCGCCGATGATCGGTCGACGCCACGCATCGCGCACGAGTCGGCCGGCGCCGTCGGGCCCGACGTCCTCCGTGCACGATCCGAAGAATCCAATGCAAGATCCGAAAAAGAGAGAAGGTTCCATGCGAACATTCAGAGGAAAGGTCGCCCGCTTGGGTGCCATCGGAGCGGCGACGCTCATCGGCGTCGCAGGGCTCGGTGCCGCAGGGCTGTTCGCGGCCACGTCGGCCGGTGGGGCTCCCTCACCTGGGACGGCGACCGAACAGTACTTCGGCTTCCCCGGGCCCACAGGCTTCTCCGTGGTGAACACGATAGCGCAGCCGTACTCGCCGGCCACGGCCAGCCCGGGCTCCAACTTCACGGTCACCAACCAAGGTGGGAGCCAGGTGGTCCCGACCACGAACTCGGGGGTGCCGGTCAACTACATCAGCAACAACGCCCAGTACTACGAGATCCCCGCAGGGTCGACCTACGTTTCCAGCGTGGTCAGTGGCCCCTTGACGTGGACCGGTGGTCCGGGCACGGGTGGCATCCCGGCGTCCGGCTCTGGCCCCGTGTCCGCCATTGAATGCCTGTCGGCGGCGACCCCCGGTTGTACGGCTGCATTGAGCAGCGCGCTGGCCGTCACTGGGGGGGTCTACTCGGGCTTCGCCGGGCCGAACCCGACCTACCCCTACCTGGAGGTTACGACGGGGGCCACGCAGATTCCGGCCGGGGCGACGCTGGTGCTGCCTGATGTCACCGTCACCCTCACCGCATCGGGTGCCGTCGGTTCGACCATCAACTGGTCGCAGTTCGAGTTCGACACGGCCGCCAACGTGACGCTCTTCGGCACCTCCCTGACGGCCCTGGTCGTCGGCTACCCGACAGCTAGCTCGTTCTGCAATACAGTGCCGAATGTGCCCCCGGTGACGGGTTGTGCTTTGCCAGCGGTTACCACGTCGCCCTTCATCACCTACTCGGCTCCGCCCGTCCTGACCAGCACGAATATCGTGGCTGTGCCGGGTGCTCCGACCATCGGGACGGCAACCGCGGGTAACGCCAGCGCCACAGTCACCTGGACGGCTCCGGCCTCCAACGGTGGCAGTGCCATCACCGGGTACGTCATCACGCCGTCGAGCGGGTCTTCCGTCACCGTCGGCAACGTGACCAGCGACACCGTCACCGGGCTGACCAACGGGACCGCCTACACCTTCAAGGTGGCAGCGATCAACGCGGTCGGGACCGGCCC
>PLHF01000124.1 GCA_003138855.1 Acidimicrobiaceae bacterium
CGACCTTGCCGAGCTGATCGCGGCCCTCTCGCTCTCATCGGGCCGGCTGTCTCGCCACGAGGCGGCAGCCGTGATCGCAGCCATGCTGAGGAGCGCTGACGTCGATGAGCTGATCCCCCGTGCCATCGTCCAAGCGCTCATCCCTGGTGTTCTCGCGTTGTCCCGACGCATCGACTTTGCCGGCGGGCCGTGGTGCGATCTCGACGCGTTCTACGCCGACGCCATCTCCGCACTCTGGGAACTGACGATGAGCTGGTCTGGTTCCAACCGCCCCTATGCCGTCGGTGATCTGTTATCGGCAGTCCGCACTCGGCTGCGAACAATCCAGGCCAGCGAGCATCGACACCGCTCTCGACAGGCCAGCACCCCCGACGCCTTGGACACGCTCCCGGCATGGAACGGTCGAAGCGGCCAGGAACTCTTGGCCGCGGCCCTCGCCGATGCGACCGAGCACGGCCTCAACGTTGCCGACGCCGCCATCCTCTACGCGACCAGGGTGCTGGGGATGTCCCTCGGTGAGGTCGCCGACCTCGCCGGGATACCTACTCATGATCTCCGGAGACGAAGGCGGAACGCCATCGACCGGATGGTGGCCTGAGGTGCGCCAGACCAAGGCCGAGCCCGATCCCGGCGCTGAGATCGGGCTGTCACACCATCGAGCAGGTGGCAGGACAGGGCTAGGTCCGCCGGTCGAGTCGGGCAGTGCGTCATGACCGCCGGCGCCTTCCCCGCCGGTCATGACGCCATGGGCAGTGCCGAGTGCGAGCAAGCGAGGTTAGAACGGTGAGCCAGTTCCTGACGATGCCCGAGGCCTCAGTCCATTGCGGCGGTGTCCCGAGTCCGGAGACGTTGTACCGATTGGCGCGCGAAGGCCACCTGCCCGTCCGCCGAATCGGCCGGCGATTGGTGATCTCCGAGCGTCTCCTCGATCAGTGGATCGACTCGGTCGGCGACGTACGAGCCACCGAGTTTCCCGGGGCCTCGCTTGTGGACCGGCACCCACACGAGAATCTCTTGATCGAAGCACAGAAGCCCGCTTGATCACGTCCGGCCAGCAATCAGAGCCCAGGTCTTGGCTGACCGGAGGCGAATCGGCCAACAGGCACACGGAGCGATCTGACCCGCTTGTTGGAGCCAGCAGGGGAACCAGCGCAGTTCCAAATATCGATCCCCAAACCGGTGGTCAGGGATACTGGCGGTAGAGCCCAACCGACTAATGGGGCTATCCCTGAAGGATCGCCATCAACGCTTTGGCGAAGGGCGCTGGATCGAGGTCGCCTCGCACGGCGAGTTGCTGGCTATAACCGCTGCAAATGCTCACGAACGCCTCGGCGATCTGTCCGGCATCGCTCGGGCTGTCGACTGGAATCAAGTCCGCGACCGCTGTGCGCATCTCGGCGAGTTGCCGTGCAACGATTGCCGCCAGCGCCGGGGAAAGTGCCGCTTCGGCATAGATCTGGGCGACCAGCCGAGCATGGCCTTTATCCCGGGCCATGGCCCGGACACGCTCCAAGAAATCATTGACGGCCTCGACGGTGAGCGCCGTCGGGAATGCCTCGGTTCCCTGCTCACAGACCGCGATGACGATCTGATCCTTGCTCGTGAAATACCGGTAGATCGACCCGGTGGAGAGACCGGACTCGGTGACGATGTCGGCCATCGAAGTCCCGGCGAAGCCGTGGCTAGTGAACCGGGCACGAGCGGCCTCCACGATCTGCTTGCGGCGGGCATCAAGGTAAGCCTGAGCTACCTTCGGCATAACATGAATGACCCTTCACTTTTTTTGGTATGGTGCGAGCAGCGTACCCCGCACCACCGCCACCATCGAGGAGTCGCCATGCGTTACAAAACCTTCGGACGGAAGACTGGGCTGCGTGTGTCGGAGTACGCGCTCGGCACCGCCAACTTCAGCACGTCCGAGGCTGGCGCTGGTCTGGAGGCCTCCCGTCAGATCTTCGAAGGCTTCGTCGCTGCGGGCGGTACGACGTTCGACGCGTCCAACCTCTACCAAAACGGACAGGCGGAAACCGTCCTCGGTGAGCTGCTCGGCCAAGACCGAGGGGACTACGTGGTGATCACCAAGTACGCCGGTACGAGAGACGTCCGACCGAGCCCCGGGACGACCGGCAACAGCCGCAAGACCATGATCCGCTCCCTGGAGGCGAGCCTGCGGCGGCTCGACACGGAGTACGTGGACGTGTTCATGCCGCATTTCCCTGATGGGACGACGCCGATAGAAGAGATCCTGACTGGACTCGATGATCTGACCCGTTCGGGAAAGGTCCTGTACGGCGGGCTATCCAACTTCCCGGCGTGGCGGGTCGCCGGCGCCGCAGTCCGGGCCGACCTTCGCGGCCTGGCTCCGGTGGCCGGAATCGAGACGGAATACAGCCTGGCCGAACGCTCCGCTGAACGGGAACTGCTTCCGATGGCCGAGGCCCATGGCCTTGGTGTCGTCCTGTACTCCCCGCTAGGCGGGGGCCTGCTCACCGGCAAGTATCGACAGGGCGAGACGGGCAGGCTGAGTGCCCTCGGCGACGCAGTGGAGGGCTCCGCGCAGCGGACAGCCGTGGTCGACGCGGTGCTGGCGATCGCCGATGAGATCAGCAGTAGCGCGGCGCAGGTCTCTCTGGCCTGGTTGCGTCACCGGGCCGCCCTGGCTCCCACGGCCCTGATCCCGATCGTCGGTCCTCGCTCCCTGGTCCATCTGGAGGAATACCTGCAGTCTCTCGAACTCGAACTTGGCGAGCACCACTACCGGCATTTGGATGAGGTCAGTGCGGTCGAGCTTGGCACCCCACATCAGGACGTTGCTGCCGCTCTGAGCCACGGCTTCGACGGCGACCGCACCCTGCTCGACTCTTCCCTCGTGCCCGTGATCTGAGTACCGCTCATCTCGTCAGCACGTGTGGCTGAAGTGCCGTTCCGCAGCAGTCAACCTTCGCGAGCACAGAGCACCATCGCGAGCCATTACCGTCCCATATATCGATCTGCGACCGGGACACTCCGGGGGTACGGTGCACGGACAGATCGCCGATTCGGGGTGACCTGACGTCCCTCGCCACTCCCAGTCCCTGCGGTCTCCGGCGAACATTATGTGCGCCGGGGAAATCCATCCGGCATCCTTGCTGCTCGCGAGAGTTTCCTGCGCCCGGAACGGCACGAGTGGGGCAGGCTTGGCCCGGGAGTCAACTGGGGTAGGGCTTCAGCCCGAAGTCCCGAAGGCGAAAAACGTGTCGCATGGGCTCGGCTCACCCAGTGTGCTTCCGCCATGCTGGTAGGCGTACGACACGCACTCATTGACCAGCGACGAAGCAGCATCGCGTGCCGATTGATAGTCAGCTTGGGATGAGAGCGTGTAAGTGGTCGCGTTCAAAGTGAGGGACTTCGACGTGATCGTCCCACTGACCGGCGATTCGTTCTGGTCCGTGATCGACACCTGGTCCCCGGAGATGTAACCAGTGAACGGGATGTTGATGTTCTGCGGTACGGCAGACTGGTCCCCATCGCTTCCGGCAATCTGATAGTTGATACCGGTGAGCGATCCAGAGAAAGTCCCGTCGGGTCGCAGAACCCAAGTCGCGTAACGAACTTGAGCGGTGTTGGCCGGTGCCGACAGGTACCCCTCGCCACTCTGAAGCGCGCCGAGAGTCGGGAGGGATGCGTGGGTCGCCTGGGTGGTCGCTGGACTCGCTGCCTGGTCTCGCCCGACCAACAGCCCGATTAGAACGCCAACCACGGCGACGAGAAAGACGACCCCGATCACGAGCAGCCAAACGGTAGCTACGCCCTGTTCTCGATCCGACATAGCTCAGAATCTATCGAGCTGGCTCAGGCGGGGCTCAGGCCCTCCATAGGACCCGCTACTGAGCGGGCGAAAGACCGTCCCATACCGCCGGGTGGGAGGCGTTATTCC
This sequence comes from Acidimicrobiaceae bacterium, assembly GCA_003138855.1. Classification (GTDB taxonomy): domain Bacteria; phylum Actinomycetota; class Acidimicrobiia; order Acidimicrobiales; family RAAP-2; genus Bog-756. Next base: position 3,917 of record PLHF01000124.1, read on the forward strand.
AGTCCCGCTGCTAACTGACCTCGACCGGCACTTCGGTGACGCGGCTAGATGTCACTTCG
>PLHF01000063.1 GCA_003138855.1 Acidimicrobiaceae bacterium
CTGCGATCCTTCAGAGATGAACGGTTGGGCAGTCCCCAAGGGAATGAGATCATTGGGATGAGAACCTGTGGGTGCCGCAGATCCCATTCGGATTGGTTGGGCGACCAGTCGGTACTCGTTGATCAGACCGAAAACGGAGTCATGCCGTCGTGGCTGCCCAGCCACTTCCCGCGTACCGGACCAACCCGACATGGCGCAGCGATATCTCAGAAGCCCCTGTATTTGATCGGTCGACACTGGGATGATTGCAGCCGTGTCGAGCGCAGAGAGCGAGGCCATCGAGAGCGTCGTGGAGTTGCTGTCAGCTTTCGCGCAAGCCCGCAGGGCCATGCGGGAGACCGAGCGGGACATCCGCTCAGCCTTGAACAAGGTCGCCCGAGGTGAAGATGTGGCCTCAGCACTCGTCGACGTGCATCCGGGAGAGAGCCGTCAGAAGATAAACGACTCACTGGTACATCTCGATCACCGTCGTAACGAAATGCGCCTGAAGGTCTTCGCACTTGCGATCGAGAGAGGGATGACAATCGATGAATTGAGCGGGGTTTGGGGGTTCTCACCGCAGCATACGTCTCGAATCGCAAAAGAGGCCCGGGACGAGGACGACTAGACGCCCATCCTCCGGGCTGCCTGCCTCCGGTGTGACACCCCTGCCGTAGGGTGCCCACGGTGCCTCGAGCGGCCGCACGCACCCCAGAGGAGCGGCCCTCCCCGTCAGCGTCCTGCGGAGTACCCGAGCCCGAGCCCGAGCCCGGTGATCCCCGCATGGACCGTGCCGATCGGAGGCACCGTGATCGCCGCCATTCCTTCCGCCGTCCTGGTCGGGGTCGACGCCACCCAGGTGTCCGTCGAGGTCCACGTGTCCAACGGGCTGCCCGGGTTCACCGTCGTCGGACTGCCCGATGCCGCGGTACGCGAGTCGCGTGACCGGGTCCGTGCCGCCCTGCTGTCCAGCGGGCTGCAGTGGCCCCTCCGGCGGGTGACCGTCAACCTCGCACCGTCGGGGATGCGCAAGGGGGGCGCCGGCCTCGACCTGCCAATCGCCGTCGGGGTGCTGGTTGCCTCAGGCGTGCTCCCTTCCCGGTCGGTGGCGGGCATGGCCTTCGTGGGGGAACTGGGGCTCGACGGCTCGTTGCGGGGAGTGCCGGGGACGGTGGTGCTGGCCGAGGCCCTCCGCCGACACCGACTGGTGGTGCCCGAGGAGAGCGCCCACGAGGCATCGCTGGCGGGGGAGTGCGACATCCGCGTGTCGGCCACCCTCGCCGGCCTGGTCGACCGGCTGTCGGGCCGCTGCCCCTGGGGCGAGGTGGGCGCCACCCTCGACGGATCGCTCCGTGCCGCACCGGAGCCCCCCGGGCCCAGGCACGCCGCCGATCTGGCCGACGTCCGGGGGCAGCGCCTGGCGCGTCGGGCACTGGAGGTGGCCGCGGCGGGCGGCCACCACCTCCTGCTGGTCGGCCCTCCGGGCTCGGGGAAGACGATGCTGGCCAACCGGCTGCCCGGCCTGCTCCCCGGCCTCGATCGATCCACGGCGCTGGAGGCGACCCGGATCCATTCGGTCGCCGGCCTGCCGTTGCCCCTGGGGGGGCTGATCGAAGAGCCACCGTTCCGCGCCCCCCACCACGGCGCGTCGCCGGTGGCGATGATCGGGGGAGGGACGACCTGGATGCGCCCGGGCGAGATCAGCCTGGCGCACGGCGGCGTCCTCTTCCTCGACGAACTCGGTGAGTTCCCGGCGGTGGTCCTCGACGCGCTCCGCCAGCCGCTCGAGGACGGCCAGGTGAGGGTGAGCCGGGCCCGGGGGTCGACGAGTTTCCCGGCCCGGTTCATCCTGGTGGGGGCGATGAATCCCTGCCCGTGCGGGGAAGGGGGTGCTCCCGGGGCCTGCCGCTGCTCGAGCGCGGCGCAGGAGCGCTACGCCCGGCGGCTCTCGGCCCCGTTCCTCGATCGCTTCGACATCGCCATCCGGGTCGACCGCCCACTGGCCCACGAACTGTTCGGCCGGCCGTCGGCGGAGGGCTCGGCGACGGTGGCCTCCCGGGTGGCCGGGGCCCGTGAGCGAGCCGCAGAACGTGGGGTCCGGGTCAACGCCGATCTGGCCGGCCCCCGCCTTGCCGACGACGCCCCTCTGGGCAGGGGGGCCGTAGCCATCGTCGAGCGGCAGATCCGGTCGGGCACACTGAGCGCCAGGGGACTGCACCGCGTCCATCGACTGTCCCGGACCATCGCAGACCTCGACGGAGCCGGCGAGGTCATCGGAGAGGCCCACGTCCGGGAGGCGCTGCTGCTCCGGGGCCAGCGCCGGCTGCTTCCCGGGGGCGGCTTCCGATGAACGTCCCCGCCCAGCTCGAGTCCCATGCCGGCGCACTGGCCGGCCTGCCCGGGATGACTCCGGTGCGCCTGGCCAAGCTGTTGGACGGGTTCGGCCCCGCGTTGGCCTGGGAGGCGGTGAAGGCGGGCACCCATCCGGCCGACCCTCGCCGGAAGTTCGCCGTGCCGGCCAGGAGGACCGATGTCGACGACCTCGGCCGGCGGTACGCCGGCGCTGGCGTGAGGATCCTGCTGCCCGGTGCGGCCGGATACCCGTCGATGCTGACCGGCGACCCAGGTGCACCTGCCGTCCTCTTCGCCAGCGGCGACCCGACCGTGGTGGAGCGGCGGGCCCGGGTGGCGATCGTGGGGACCCGCTCGGCCACCCACTACGGACGCCAGGTCGCCTCGGAGCTCGCCGTCGAGTTGGCGGACCACGGCGTGGTGGTCGTGTCCGGCCTGGCCCGGGGCATCGACGGCGCGGCCCACGCCGGAGCCCTGCGTGGGGAGTCCGAGGGTGCCGGACCCCCGGTCGCCGTGGTGGGAACCGGGCTGGATGTCGTCTATCCGCCCTCGAACCGCGAGCTGTGGGCACGGGTGGCCGGGCGCGGGGTGGTCTTCTCCGAGTCGGCGTTGGGAACCCAGCCGCACCCGGGGGTGTTTCCGGCCCGCAATCGGATCATCGCCGCGCTTGCCGATGTGGTGGTCGTGGTCGAGAGCCACCATGGCGGGGGGTCGTTGTACACCGCGGAGGCCGCAGCGCGCCGGGGCATCCCCGTGTGCGCCGTTCCCGGCTCCGTCCACAGTCGGGCCTCCGCGGGGACGAACGGCCTCCTGGTCGACGGTTGCATCCCGGTCCGTGACGCGACCGATGTGCTGGTGGCGGTCGCCCTGGCCCGTGCCGGGCCGGACGCTCGTGCCGGTGCGCCTCCGCCCGCTGACCTCGCACCGTCCCACCGGGCGAACCGGTCCCGTCCGGCTCGGGTCCCGGCCGGGACGCGCGCGTCGGGGGGCGTCGGGAGCGGCATGCCGGCGCCGCTCACGCCCGCCCAGCGGACGGTGTGGGAGGCGGTCGATGACACACCCACGGCGTTCGAGACGATCCTCATCCGCACCGACCTGCCCCTTGCTGCCGCGGCCGAGGCCTGTGGGCAGCTGGTCGAGAGCGGTGCGCTCCGCTCCGGGGCGGGGTGGTGGTCGAGGAGTTAGGGGAGGCCCGGATTGTCTCAGGCCGCCGGGAAGCTCGCCTGCTGCCAGCCGACGGCCGAGGACGACACCGGTCCGGGGGTGGGCGCAGAGGCGAGGGCCGGGGCCGTGCAACTGGCCAGCCCGGTTTGCGCGCCGTACCAGGCGGGCGAGGCCGGCGATCGCCACACCAGCCAGCAGGTACCGTCCGAGGAACGGTCGGCCAAGGTGATGGCCCCGCTCCCGTCGGTGACGATGGCGACGCTGACGGTCGACGCGTTGGTGGACGGCCCGGACACGAAGGTGACGGAGGGATTGGACGCACCCAGCGTGGCGACGTCGAGCGAGCCGTAGCCGCCCTGGCTCGCGGCTGCCGAGTCGGCCGCGGTCAAGCCGCTCGACAGTGCCTGTTGGGCCTGGAGGCCGTCTGCCGCCGCCACGCCGGGGGCGTTGTCGATGTTGGTGCTCGAGCTGCTCCCCGATTTCAGGGTCGAGCCGAGGAGCAGGGCGGTCAGGATGGCAACTCCGAGCAGGCTGAGGACAGTGGCCAGCATCGAGAAGCCGAGGTCATCGGCACGTGGGTCCCTGCGCACCCGCATTCGGTGTTGCATCGTCCCCTCCGGGTCGACGGTCCGCTTCCTCCGAAAAGGCTAGTGCAGAGTGTGGTCGAATGGCTACATACGGTGGTTGAAACGAGCCCGGTACCCTGGTGCACGTGAACGGGAGCGCCACTTCGGGCCGGCCATCGGTGACCCGGCTCGGGCTATGGGTCGAAGACTTCGCCCCCGTCCCGGGCGGAGGCGGGTTGCTCGCACGTGCGGCTGCGGTGGCAGAGGCGGCCGAGCGTGCCGGCTTCGACTCGCTCTTCGTCAGCAAGGCGCCCGGCAGCCCGAAGCGCGTGCTCCCGACGGATGCCGGCGGGTCACCGTTCCCCGGGGGTGACGACTTCGAGGTGTACTCGCTCCTCGGGGCGCTGGCGGCCCGCAGCCGCTCCCTCCACCTGGGGGCGGTCCCGTCCGGAGCAGAACGGCGCGCCCCTGCGGTGCTGGCCAAGATCGTCACCACCGTCGACGTCATCTCCCACGGTCGGGGCGTGCTGGCCCTCGGGTGGGAGGCGGAGCCAGGCGGACAGGAGGCCGACCGTCTGGCCGAACGGCTGCAGGTGTGCCGCGCTGTCCTGGAGGATGAAACACCCCGGTTCGCCGGACGGTTCTACCACGTCGACGGTGCCGTGAACCGCCCGGGTCCGGTCCAGCGCGGTGGGGTTCCGATCGTGGTCTTCGCCGGACCGGGGGCCCCGGTGCGCCCGGGCCTGCTCCGGGTGGCCGGCCACTTCGCCGACGCGGTCATCGTGGAGGGGGACGCGGCGAGCGTCGCAGAGGCGGTCGCCCTCGTCGGGGAGGCGGCAGCATCCATGCGGCGTGCCCCGGGCTCGGTACAGGTGGTCTGGAAGGGCCGACCGGACCGGCCGGCCGACGAGGTGTCGGCACGACTGCTGGCCGGCGCCGACGGGTGCATCGTGTCGCTTGCGGACGCCGACCGATCCGATGCCGACCAGCCGGAGGCCATCGCCCGGCTCGGCTCCGTGCTCAGGGACGCGGTGCCGGCAGGGCCGGGCACCCGACAGCCTTGGCGCGCGCCATCAGACGATCGCCATTGACCCCCGGCGCTTGGACCGCTTGCCGAGCTTGACCGTGATGATCAGGGCACCGGCCGGGCACGTTACTGTCAGGGCCATGAGCCAAGCGCCCCAGGAAACCCGTCCCATCACGGAGGTTTTCACGTAGCGCGTCGCCCCGGGCAAGCAGGAGGAGTTCGAGTCGTGGGCTCACGGGATCACCGGTGCGGTCGCAAAGCTCGTCTGCCAAGACACACGGGTGTGGCGATAGCGGAACCGCGGTATGGCGGCGGCGCGGCCCTCTCCGCGGGGTCTGCCCTCGGAGGTGCAGATCAATCGACCGGTGCGCATGGGAACGGCCGAGGAGGCTCGGGCACTCCGGTGCCGTCCTGATCGGCGACGGAAGCGCATCCCTACCGGTCGCCGTTTCCTACCCACAAGACGGCGATCGACCGTGCGAGCTCGATGGTGTCACCGTCGCCAACGGCCGTAACCTGCGCCTCAGGCGTCGTCGCCCGACTGCATCACCACGTTGTCGGCGTGCACCCGGTACTTGACCCGGACCTCACCGGGCGTGCGCATCGGGTAGGTCTCGACACCGAGGTACTTCTTGGCCAGGGAGTCGATGTGGGCGTCCGCTCCTTCTTCGGTCGGTTCGACGGTGCCCCGCACCACGACCACGTTGTAGGGGTCGTCCGGATCGACCACGGACACCGCCACGAAGGGGCGCTTGTCCAGATTGGCATACTTGGCGCGGCCCTTCGCCGTGTTGAACACCAGGTCGTTCCCCTCCAGGTCGATCCACACTGGCGTCAGCTGGGGGCGACCCTCGGAGTCGACGGTCGCCACGTTGGCGATGACCGGGCGCTCGACGAGGGCACGGGCCTTGTTGCTCAGAGTGGTGGTCACGTCGTTCTTCCTCCGTTGGTCTTCCATGGCGTGGGCAGCGGGAGGCGCCGTCTCCGGCCCACCCGTCCCGTCACGCGTTGTCCACCCGGGAGAGTACCGGCTACCCAACCCGATCGTTGCGCTCCGGACTACCGGGCGGCCGACGCCGGCGGGCGTACGCTGAAGCCGCGGGGCCGATGGGCCGGGCGATCGTCCACCCACATCCGCCGGTTTCGTGGCTCGCGCCCGGAACGGCCCGGTCCGGCATGAAACGAGAAGGAGGACGTGTGTCCGAGGTGGAGATCCCGACATCCGGCCGTCTGCCCGCCTACCTGGCGGTACCTGAGGGCGAGGGCCCGTGGCCCGGCATCGTCGTCATCCACGACATCATGGGCATGAGCTCGGACCTGCGCAACCAGGCCGACTGGCTGGCTGGCGAGGGCTACCTGGCGGTGGCACCGGACCTCTTCCACGAAGGGAGGAAGCTTGCCTGCATCCGGTCCGCCATACGGGACTCGCTCACCCGGCGGGGCCGGACCTTCGACGATGTGGAGGCCGCACGCGCCTGGCTCGCCGGGCGGGACGACTGCACCGGCCGGATCGGCGTCATCGGATTCTGCATGGGTGGGGGGTTCGCGTTGCTGCTGACACCCGGTCATGGCTTCTCGGCCTCGAGCGTCAACTACGGCAGCGTGCCGAAGGATGCCGAGGAACTCCTGGCCGGAGCCTGCCCGGTCATCGGGAGCTACGGCGCCAGGGACCCCTCGATGAGGCGGGCCCCGGCCCGCCTCGAGGAGGCCCTGCGCTCCAACGGCGTCGATCACGACGTCAAGGTCTATGCGGAGGCCGGGCATGCGTTCCTCAACGAAAAAAACCCGGCGGACGTGTCGACCCTGGTGCGGGTCATCGGCAGGTTCTCCCGGGCCGAGTACCACGAGCCATCGGCCCGCGACGCCCGCAGGAGGATCGCCGCCTTCTTCGACGAGCACCTGCAGCGGTGACGTCCCGGTAGGCGGGCGTCTGTATGACCTCGCCGGCGGGGCGCCGAGGGTCTTCCCCGGAACCCCCGCTGCTACGGTGCCCGCATGCGGATCGGCGCCCACGTCAGAGCGGGAAAGGGGCTGGTTCCCGCTCTCGAGCACGGGGCGGAGATCGGAGCGGAGGTCGTCCAGATCTTCACCCAGAGCCCCCGCATGTGGAAGCCCTCGCAGTACGGCCCCGAGGTCCTGGCCGGCTACCGCGCCGCCCAGGCCGAGCACCCGACCGTCACCTCCACGTTCTGTCATGCGACCTACCTGATCAACCTGGCCTCGCCCGACCCGGCCCTGGCCGACAAGTCGAGGGCGTGCCTCGTCGCCAACCTGGCCACCGCCGAGGGCATGGGCGCGGACGGGCTGGTCCTGCACATCGGGAGCCATCGCGGCAGCGGGTTCGACACGGCGCTTCCCGGTGTGGTCGACGCGTTGGTCGAGGCTCTCGATGCAGTGGACGCCTCCGGGGATCCGTGCCCGATCCTGTTGGAGAACGCCGCCGGGGCCGGGGACACGGTGGGCCGTTCGTTCGACGAGCTGGCCCGGGTGGTCGAGGCGGCCGGTGGTGACGGGCGGCTCGGGGTGTGCCTCGACACCCAGCACCTGTGGGCGTCGGGCATCCCCTTCGCCACGACGGCGGAGGCCGACGACCTGATCGACCTGATCGACGGCACCGTCGGGCTCGACCGCCTGCGGTGCCTGCATCTGAACGACTCCAAGGTCGCCTTCGGCGCCAACAAGGACCGCCACGAGAACATCGGGGAGGGGACGATCGGATCCGAGGGACTGTCCGCCCTCCTCGGCCACCCAGCGCTGCAGGGCCTGCCTGCCATCCTCGAGGTCCCCGGCATCGGCGAGGGCCCCCGGGCCGAGGACGTGGCACGGGCCCGCGAGGTCTGGTTGGCGGGCATCGCACTCCGCAACTGAACAGCACGTGCTCGCGGATGTGGTCTTGTAATGAGAATGATTCCCATATACGGTGTGGACCGTCCCACGAGGAGAGGAATCCGCACCGTGCTCAACGTGCACCGGGCATCACTGAGGCGGCCGCGCCGGCGAACAAGGAACCGACCGCCAGCCGTGGTCCGGACGGGCAGCTTCGTACTGATGTCGCTGGGATCGGCTGCCTGGGGGACGAGTGGGAGGTTGTGAGTATCATTACCAACCCGACTACGGACCTGCACCTCGACGAGCCGACTGCGGCCGACGCCCGGACCCTGGCCCGAGCCGATGCCTGAGCCGGCCTCGGCCGATGCCACCGGGGGCGGGTCGGCGGTGCTGTTCAAGGACGCCGCCGTCCGGCTGGGTGGCCGGTCCATCTGGTCCCACGTGGACCTCGACGTGGGCCGGGGGCAGTTCGTGGCCGTCCTCGGGCCCAACGGGGCGGGGAAGTCGACCTTGATCAAGGCGATCCTCGGGATGGTGCCCCTGGCCGAAGGCTCGGTGACCGTCCTGGGCGGATCCCCCGGCAGCACCGGCAGGGACATCGGGTACCTCCCCCAGCGGAGGAACTTCGACCCGAGCCTCCGGATCCGTGGCATCGACGTGGTGCGGTTGGGCAGCGACGGCGACCGCTGGGGTCTGCCGATCCCGGGCGGCGCCCGGCTCTTTGCCGATCGCCGGGCCCAGAGCCGGCGGGTGGACGAGGTGATCGAGCTGGTCGGTGCCAGCTCGTACGCACACCGCCCGATCGGCGAGGTGTCCGGAGGTGAGCAGCAGCGCCTGCTGATCGCGCAGGCACTGGTCCGCCGCCCGCGGTTGCTGCTGCTCGACGAGCCCCTGGACAGCCTGGACCTTCCCAACCAGGCGTCGGTGGCCGGCCTCATCTCCACGATCAGCAAGGAGCACGGGATCACCGTGCTCATCGTCGCCCACGACGTCAACCCGATCGTGTCGTCCCTCGACGGCGTGGTCTACGTGGCCCAGGGCCATGCGGTGAGCGGGGCGCCCGAGGACGTCATCAACTCGGCGACCCTCAGCACCCTCTACGGGACGACCATCGAGGTGCTGCGGTCCTCCGGCGGGCGCCTGGTGGTCGTCGGCCATCCCGAAGCTCCCGCCCACCACGCCGACCGGCACACCGGACGTACCCGGTGACGACACCGGGGCCGACCGCAGCGGGGCCGTCATGACCCTGGCCGCTGATGGACTGGCGTGGAACCCGGTGGACGATGTGCACCAGATGTTCGCCCTGCACTTCATGGTGAACGCCTACCGGGCCGGGACCATCGTGGCCGTCATCGCCGGGGCCATCGGGTGGTTTATGGTGCTGCGACGACAGAGCTTCGCGGGCCACACCCTGGCCGTGGTGTCGTTCCCGGGTGCCGCCTGCGCCATCTGGCTGGGCCTCAGCGCGACGATCGGCTATTTCGCCGCCAGCATCGCGGCCGCACTCGTCATCGCCGTCGTACCGCGGTCGTCCTCGGAGCGGGCGAGAAGCGAGGAGTCGGCGGTCATCGGCACCGTCCAGGCCTTCGCCCTCGCCTGCGGGGCGTTGTTCGTCAGCCTCTACGGCGGCTTCCTCGACAGCCTCACCGGACTGCTGTTCGGCACGTTCCTCGGCATCTCGAACGGGCAGGTGGTGGCGCTCGGGGCGGTCGCGGTCGTCGTCCTGGCCGTCCTGGCCGTCCTGGCCCGACCGCTCTTCTTCGCCACGGTCGACCCCTATGTGGCCGTGGCACGACGGGTTCCGGTGCGGGCGCTCTCGATCGTCTTCTTGGTGCTCCTCGGCTGCACCGCGGCGGAGGTCAGCCAGATCACGGGGGCACTGCTGGTGTTCGCCCTGCTGGTGATGCCGGCTGCTGCCGCCCAGCAGATCACCGCCCGGCCGGCGGCGAGCTTCGTGGTCACGATCGTGGTGGCCGTGGCCATCACCTGGCTCTCCCTCGGCGTGGCCTTCTTCTCGGTCTACCCGGTGGGCTTCTACGTCTCGACCTTCGGCTTTGCCGTCTACGTGGCGGCTGCGGCCGGCCGGGCATCGGCCAACCGGCTACGCCGCCGCCCCGCCCGGGGAACCCGCCCGGGGCCGCGGATGGTGGTTGGCGCATGATGACCGTCGATCCGCTGGTGGGGATCGCCCACATGCTTGCCCACCCGTTCCTCCGTTCCGCATTTGGGGCCGGCACCTGCATCGCCCTGGCGGCCGGCCTCGTCGGCTACGTGGTGGTGCTGCGGGGCCAGGTGTTCTCCGGTGATGCCCTGTCGCACGTGGCCTTCACCGGGGCGCTGGCTGCGCTCGCCTTCGGTATCGATCTGCGCGTCGGCCTCTACGGGGGGTGCATCGCCGTGGCCATCGTGATGGCCGTCCTGGGTCGCAGGGCCAACGCCGACGACACGGTGATCGGATCGGTGTTCGCCTGGGTCCTGGGGCTCGGTGCCCTCTTCCTCTCCATCTTCACCACCTCCCGGAGCGGCACTGGTGGGGTGGGCGCCAATGCCGGGGTCAACGTCCTCTTCGGCTCCATCTTCGGGCTGTCGTCCTCACAGGCGTTCACCGACGCCATGGTCGCCCTGGTCATCGTCGTCGTCTTCGTCGCCATCGGGCGGCCACTGCTGTTCGTCAGCCTCGACCAGGCGGTGGCCTCCGCCCGGGGCGTGCCGGTCAGGGCCCTCGGCTACGCCTTCTTCATTCTGCTGGGGATCACGGCCGGCGTGGCAACCCAGGCGGTCGGCGCCCTGTTGCTGCTCGGGCTTCTGGCGGCTCCTGCGGGGGCCAGCCAGCGGCTCACCGCGCGGCCGTTCGTCGCCCTGTGGCTCTCGGCCGGCATCGCCGTCGCCTCGATGTGGATCGGGCTGACGTTGGCCTACCTGGTCCCCAGGATGCCTCCCAGCTTCGGGATCGTCGGCGTGGCCACCGGCGCGTACCTTGCGGCCTTCGTGGTCACCTCGGCCCGGGAGCGGTGGGGGTCCCGCCCGACCGCCCGATCGGCCCGCACGCTCGAACTCCCCGTCCGACAGCCTCGGCACGGGGGCCTCGGTGCCTCCTGAGCGCGGGGCGCCCCCTCGCACGGACCGGGATGCGCGACGCCGTAGTGTTGCCGGTGTGAGCGCAGCGTCTTCCGTCCACGAGCAGGTCGCCCTGCGCCTGGCCGGCCTCGAGCAGCGGTACACGCCGATGCGCCAGGCCCTGGTGGCCACCCTGGCCGGCGCGGGCAGGCCGCTTTCCATCCCCGAGATCCTTGCGTCGACCGTCGAGCTCCCCCAATCCAGCGCCTATCGCAACGTTACGACGCTGATCGACGCCGGGGTGGTCCGGCGGGTGTCGGGCGTCGACGATCACGGTCGGTTCGAGCTGACCGAGGAACTGGCCGGGCACCACCACCACCTGGCCTGTGGCCGGTGCGGGAAGGTGGAGGACGTGGTGCCCTCGCCCCGCCTCGAACGGGCCATGGCCGAGGCCGCCCGCGCCGTTGCCGAAGAGCAGGGCTACCGGGTCACCGGCCATCAGTTCGACCTGGTGGGATTCTGCCCGGGGTGCCGCCTTGCGACCGACTGACCCGGAACTGGCAGACTCCACCTGCACCGTGGTGGGCCCACACGAAAGGAACCGAGCATGACCAAGGACGTTCGCCTCGAAACCGACTCCATGGGGGCCATCGAGGTGCCGGCGGACCGGTACTGGGGCGCCCAGACGGCTCGCTCCCTGCACCACTTCCCGATCGGTGACGACCGGATGCCCGAACCGCTCATCCGGGCCATCGGTGTGCTGAAGGAGGCCTCGGCCCAGGTCAACGCCGACCTGGGCAAGATGTCGCCCGAGATCTCCTCGCTGATCATCGCCGCGGCGCGGGAAGTGTCCGAAGGGAGGCTGGACGACCACTTCCCCCTGAGTGTCTGGCAGACGGGCAGTGGCACCCAGAGCAACATGAACGCCAACGAGGTGATCTCCAACCGCGCCATCGAGCTGGCCGGTGGCGAGATGGGGTCCAAGGTACCGGTGCACCCCAACGACGATGTCAACATGTCGCAGTCCTCCAACGACACCTTTCCGACCGCCATGCACATCGCCGCCGTCGAGGAGATCACCCATCGGCTGCTGCCAACCGTCAAACACCTGCGGAATGCCCTGCAGGCAAAGGCGGAGGCGTTCGCCGGCATCACCAAGATCGGGCGCACCCACCTGATGGACGCGGTGCCGCTGACGCTCGGGCAGGAGTTCTCGGGGTATGTCGCCCAGCTCGACGCCGATCTCCGACGGATCGAGCTCGCCCTCGACGACCTCTACGAGCTGGCAGCCGGTGGGACCGCGGTGGGAACCGGCCTCAACACCCATCCCGAGTTCGGGACCAGGGTGGCCTCCGCCATCGCCGAGCTCACCGGGCTGCCGTTCGTCTCCGCACCCAACAAGTTCGCCGCCCTGGCGGCCCACGACGCGTTGGTGGCGGCCAGCGGGGCCCTTCGCACACTGGCCGCCTCCCTGATCAAGATCGCCGACGATCTGCGGTGGCTGGGGTCGGGCCCCCGCAGCGGGCTCGGGGAGCTCTCGCTGCCCGAGAACGAGCCGGGCTCGTCGATCATGCCGGGCAAGGTCAACCCCACCCAGTGCGAGGCCATGATCATGGTGTGCATCCAGGTCTACGGTAACGACGGCGCGGTGGCCATGGCCGGGGCCAGGGGCAATCTCGAGCTGAACGTGTGCAAGCCGGTCATCATCCACAACGTCCTGCACTCGGTGCGGCTGTTGACCGAGGCATCGGCCGCGTTCACCCGGTTCTGCGTCGAGGGGCTGGAGCCCAACGAGGCCCGCATCCGCCAGCACCTCGAGAACTCGCTGATGCTGGTGACCGCGCTCAACCCGCTGATCGGATACGACAGGGCGGCCGAGGTGGCGAAGAAGGCCCACAAGGAGGGGAGCACACTGCGCGAGTCGGCCGTGGCGCTCGGCTATCTGACCGGCGAGCAGTTCGACCAGGCGGTCCGGCCCGAGTCGATGACCCACCCATGACCGTTCCGCCCGGTGATCTGACCATCGGTCTGACCGACGGGACCTTCTACGGCGGCGACCCGTTTCCCGCCTTCGCCTGGATGCGCGAGCATGCGCCTGCCTACTTCGACGAGGCTGCCGGCGTGTGGGGCATCACACGCTACGCCGACGTGAAGGAGATCTCCAAGGACCCCGAGACCTTCTCCAACGCCGGCGGGATCCGACCCGACAGCGAGGCGCTGCCGATGATGATCGACACCGACGCTCCCGAGCACGTGCGCCGGCGGCGCCTGGTCAACGAAGGGTTCACCCCACGCCGCATCCGGGAGAGCGAGCCCGGCATCCGCTCCATCTGCGACGGGATCATCGACCTGGTGTGCGAATCCGGTTCGGCCGACTTCGTAGCAGACATCGCCGCCCCCCTGCCCATGATCGTCATCGGCGACATGCTGGGGGTGGCCCCCGACGACCGCGACGACCTGCTGCGGTGGTCCGACGACATGGTGAAAGCGCTGGGCTCACCCGATCCCGGGGCCATGGACCGGGCCGCCCTGGCTGCCATCGAGTACGCCGGGTACATCACCGCGGTGGCCGATCAACGGCGTCGCGACGGGCAGTCCGACGACCTGATCGGGACCCTGGTCCACGCCGAGATCGAGGGGGACCGGTTGGACGAGGCGACGTTGATCTACGAGTCGCTGCTGATCCTGGTCGGTGGTGACGAGACGACCCGCCACGTGCTCAGCGGTGGCATGTACGAGCTGCTCCGCCATCCGGACCAGTTCCGGGACCTGTCCGAGGACCGCAGCCTGATGCCGGCGGCCATCGAGGAGATGTTGCGGTGGGTGTCACCGATCAAGAACATGGCCCGGCGGATGACCAGGGACGTGGAGCTCCACGGGGAGACCCTGCGGGAAGGGCAGAAGCTGCTGCTGCTCTACCCTTCCGCCAACCGTGATGAACGGGTGTTCGACCAGCCCGAGCGCTTCGACATCCGGCGGAGTCCCAACGACCACCTGGCGTTCGGATTCGGCGCCCATTTCTGCATGGGCAATCGTCTGGCCCGCATGGAGTTGAGCGTCATGCTCGACCGCCTGCTCGACCGGCTGCCGGACCTGGTCCTGGTCGACGACGGTGAGCCGCCCAAGCGTGAGGCCAACTTCGTGTCCGGCTACGAGGCCTTGCCCGTGGCGTTCACGCCCACTGCCCCCATCGGGGCGCCTACCTGATCCCGGGCCGTCAACAGAGGAGGTCGACGTCATGAGCCAACCGGTGCTGAGCGAGTCGGACGTGCGAACCGCGTTGTCGGCGGACCCAGCCGTGCAGTGGCACCTGGTCGGCGGCAAGCTGATCAGGACCGTCACGCTCGCAACCTTCGCGGATGCACTGTCCTTCGTGGGGGAGGTGGGCCGCCTTGCCGAAGAGGCGAACCATCACCCCGACATCGACATCCGCTACAACCGGGTGACCCTGGCCCTGATCACCCATGACTCGGGTGGGATCACCCAGTTCGACCTGGATCTGGCACGCGCCATCGACGCCATCGACGCCATCGGCCCGGAGCCGCTCTGAGCCGTCTGCCCGCCGGACTCCCAGGCAGGGGTCAACCGACGGGCAGGTCCCACAGCGGGAACCACCGATCGAGGTCGGCCTCCACCACCAGGTCGTCGGCCACCAGGCTCTTCAGCTTGAGCTCCTCTTCGATGTCCCGCTTCTCGGTTCCGGTGGGCACGAAGGGGTAGAAGGTGCCCCGCTTGAACAGGTAGACCAGAAAGGCGCTCGACGGCACCACGTGGCCGGGCCCGACGGTGATGGATGTCGGACCCGGGTCGGCCTCCGACGGGGGATCGGTGGTGGGCAGGGTGGCGAGGCCGAAGACCGAGCAGAGCAGCTGGGGCCCCCAACCGGCATCAGACAGCGACGAGTTCACCAGGTGGATCTGCGTGACGAGTGCCTCGATGTCCGGGTCCTCGACGACCAGCCAGTGATAGCCGTAGGAATCCTCCGCCTTGCGCAACCCGCCGCTGCCGTCCATGGACAGCAGTTTGACCACCTCGGCCTGCATCTCCTCGAACCCCTGGCCCGACGGGGGCTTGAAGCACACCCCTGCATGGCCCGAGCACGACATGCCTGCAGCGCTCTGGAGGGTGATGGAGGCCGACGGCAGGGCGAACAGGGCGTCCAGATTGGACTGGACCGGCTTGGTCCGCCCGAGCAGCGTGTCGAGCAGGCCCATCAGGCGCGGCCCATCAGCGACACCCGGTCACCGGCCGGCCGCTTCGGTCATGAAGGGCGGCCCAGTTCGGCCTCGATGGCAGCGAGCTGGGCGAGCCGCTTGTCGAGCGGCGGATGGGTGGAGAAGATCGTGGACAGGCTGACCCCGCTCTTGGCGATGGCCGGGGTGAAGTAGAAGGCGTTGAAGCTCTCAGTGGACCGGAGGTCGCGTGTCGGGATGCGCGACATCTCCCCGGTCACCTTGACCAGCGCCGAGGCCAGCGCCGACGGCCGCCCGGTGAGGAGCGCCCCGGACCGGTCGGCGGCCAGTTCGCGATAGCGCGACAGCGCCATGGTCAGCAGGAAGCTGATGGCGTAGACGACGATCGAGACGACCAGCACGCCCAGTTCGACGAGGGCGGCCTGATTGCCCGCATTGTTGTTGCCGCCCCGGCCGCCGCCGAATCCCCCGATCAGCCCGGTCCACAGCATCATCCGGGTGACCAGGCCGGCCATCATCCCGAGGAAGCTGGCGATGGTCATGACGGCGACGTCGCGATGGGCCACATGGGACAGCTCGTGGGAGAGCACCGCTTCGAGTTCGGAGTCGTCCAGGCGGCGCATCAGGCCGGTGGTGGCACACACCACCGCGCTGTTCGGGCTGCGTCCGGTGGCAAAGGCATTCGGGACGTCGGTGTCGGCGATTGCCACCCGGGGCTTCTTCATGTCCGCCATGGCGCACAGCCGGTCGATGACGCCGTGGAGCTGGGGTGCCTGCTCCGGGGTGACCAATCGCCCGCCCATCCCGAACAGGGCGATCTTGTCGGAGAACCAGTACTGCACGAAGAGGATGGCGCCGGCGAGGATCAGAACCAGGGACCACGACAGACCGAACGCGATGAGCAGCCCGATGACGACCGCGTAGAGGATCACGATCATCAGCCCGGTGGTGAACATCCGGATGCTCAGGCCCCGGTCCGGGGGAATGTTGCGTGCTGTGGTCATGGCGTGGACCTCAGCGGTCGTCCGGCCCGACTGCGTCGCCGGAGTCGGCGAGCAGGGACTTGGTTTCTGCGAGGGTGGCGTCGGCAAAGGGTACGACCAGGTCGGACGGAGCGAAGGCGTCGTCGGCCAGCGTCTGCCCGGCGTGGCGCACCTCGTCGATGATGGCCCCCAACGCGGTGGCGAAGGCGGCGTCGTCGCCGCCTTCGACGGCGCTCACCAGCGCGGCATCCAGCCCCTCCAGCGTGCCCCGCTCACTCTCGGGAATCTCGTACTGGCCCTCGCCCAGGATGCGGATGATCATGATGGTGACCCCTCGCCACCGGCCGGTCCGAGCTCCGCCGGAGCGCTCCCGGCGCCGACTTCTGCCTTGAGGGCGGCCAGTTGGGAGTCGACGGCCGAAGTGGTCGAGGCCTTGTCCAGCTGGGCCTGGATGTCGTCGACCGGATTGGAGAGGTCGGTCAGGGCCCCCGAGGCCAGCAGCTCGTCCATGGCACCGGCCCTGGCCTGCATGCCTGCGATCTTGTCCTGGGCCCGTTGCATCGACAGACCGGCGTCGCTCATCGACTCGGAGATGCCCGAGACCGCCTCGCCGATCTTCGTCTGCGCCTCGGCCGCGGTGTAGGTGGCCTTCATCGTCTCCTTCTTGGTGCGGAACGAATCGACCTGGGCCTGCAGTTTCTGGGCGGTGGCGATCAGCTTCTGCTCCTGGTCGGCCACCTGCTGGTGTTGGGTCCCGAGGTCGTCGAGCTGCCCTTGCAGGGCCTCCCTGCGGGCGAGTGCCTCCCGGGCCAGGTCCTCGTTCCCCTGGGTCAGAGCGGCCTTGGCCTGCTGCTGGAGCTTGTCGGCCTGCTGCTGCAGCTGGGTCGCCTGCAACTCGATCCGCTTCTTCGCCGTGGTCACGTCGGCCACGCTTCGACGGACCTTCTGGAGGCTCTCGAGCTGCTTCTGATACGAGAGGTCGAGCGACTCGCGCGGATCCTCGGCCTTGTCGAGCAGTTTGTTGGTCTTTGCCTGGAGAATTCCGGACATTCGCTTCAAGACGCCCATGGTGGTAGATCCTTCCTCGTGCTTCGCCCTGAAGCTTAGGGGTTTCCTGCCCGGTAGCGTGATCGGCATGCCTCAGCCGCTCTGCCTGTTGACCGTCCACGCCCACCCTGATGACGAAGCCTCCAAGGGGGCGGGGACCGTCGCCCGTTACCATGCCGAAGGGATCCACACCGTCCTGGTCTGCTGCACCGGGGGCGAGGAGGGGGAGATCCTCAATCCCGCCCTGGACACCCCTCAAGTCCGCGGACGGATCGGTGAGGTGCGGCAGGAGGAGCTGGACCGGGCCGCCGAGATCATCGGCTACGACGAGGTGGTCATGCTCGGCTACCGCGACTCGGGGATGGCCGGGTCCGAGGCCAATGCCAACCCGGGCTGCTTCGCCCATGCCCCACTCGAGGAGGCGGTGGAGCGCCTGGTGACCGTCGTCCGCCGCACACGGCCACAGGTGATGGTCGTCTACGGCGACGACCAGAGTTCCTATCCGCACCCCGACCACCTCCGCGTCCACGACATCGGGGTGGCCGCCTTCCGGGCGGCCGGGGACCCGGATCGCTACCCGGGCGCCGGCAAGGCGTGGCAGCCCGCCAAGCTGTACTACACGGTCTTCTCGGTGGCCCGCTTCCGTGAGATCCACGAAAAGTTCGAGGAGCTGGGCCTCGAGTCCCCGTTCGACGATGCGTGGCGCAGTCGGTGGGAAGGCGTCCCCGACGAGGTCGCCACCGCCAGCGTCGACATCTCTGCCGTTGCCGACGTGCGCCGCGAGGCCCTGCTGGCCCATGCCACCCAGGTGGACCCCAACTCGCGGTTCTGGTTCGGGCTGCCGCCCGAGGTGATGCGCACCGTCCATCCCCATGACGACTATCGGTTGGCCCTGGTCAAGGCGGCCGATGGCTCGGTGGTCGTGCCCGAAACCGACGGCAAGGTCGAGACGGACCTGTTCTCGGCGATCCCCGGGATCGTCCGCCACGGGTAGCCGGCGCGCATCCCACAGGCGCCCTGCACCACCGGTAGCATCGGGCGGGCGACGACAGCGAGTTGGGGAGTGCCGTGAGCAAGTGGCTTTCCGCGGAGTGGTTCGACGAGACCCGGGCACTGGCGGCCGACCAGCCCGAGCGCCCTGGCCTGTCTGCCCGGCTCCAGTACGAGATCACCGGCGGGCCCGACGGCGACATCTCCTACTACTGGGTCCTCGAGGACGGCCGCCTCCGCGACAGCGCTCTCGGTGCGGTCGACGATCCCGACGTGACCCTCACCTTGGTGTGGGACGACGCCGTGGCGGTACAGCGGGGTGATCTCGACCCCAACGTGGCCTTCATGCAGGGACGGATGAAGGTGTCGGGTTCGATGGGGGTGATGATGGCGCTGCTGCCCGCCACCAATACTCCCGAGTATCAGGGCCTGCGCCGGCGCATCGCTGCGGTCACCGAGTTCTGAGCGGTCCGAGCGACCCGGGGTTGGCGCCGCCCAGGAAGGGGAGGTGGATGGCGCCCGCACTCTGGAGGAGGATGAGCGTGACCGCTGCCCCAATGAACACGAGGAGGGCGACCACCAGGTAGGGATGCACCTTCGACCAGGTGGAGACCGGTTCGCCGGTGGGGGTCCCCCGGCCACGCCGCGATCTGCGGTCCGAGCCGATCACGGTGGTCACGGACGTGACTCCCGACGGCCCCTGGTGGCTCACCGCCAACGCCGCGATCCGGTCGGACAGCTCGGCCGGATCCCACCCGGGCAGGAGGAAACGGAAGGTGCCCGTGGGGGTCTGAATGCTGATGAGGGCGCCGGGCTCGGCATGGGGCAGGGAACGACTGGTGGCATCGGGGTCGGTGACCACCCCGGTCTGCACCTCCGGTGGTGCATCGCTGTTGAGCTCCGGGTCGACCCACCATTCGGGGATCAACCCGCCTGCCCACGGCTCGACCACGTGGGTCGTCATCGAGGACCAGGGAAGCACCCGCGGCGAATCGCCGTGGCGGCGGACCACGCCCACCCCGTCGTCGTCGAAGATGAGGCGGTCGATGGTCACCGGGTCGTTGCCGGCGGCGTCGAGGAGCAAGAGGCCCTCGAGCTGAAACGGCCGGAGAACGGGTGGAGGCGGTGCGGCGGGCACGGTCGGCGTCGACGGCGCGGTGCCTCCCCTGACTCTCGACTGTTCTCCCTCGGCCACGGCAGCTCCCATCGGTGGTCCCTCAGGATACCGGCGCCGTCCGGCCGTCAGCGGCGACGCATCGCCTCGTGGAGCGGCCGGTACCCGATGAGCGTGACCCCGGCCTCGGCGATCGCCCGGTCCAGACCGCGATCGGCGACCAGGAGCACATGGTCGGCCACCCGGGCCTCCCAGTCGCCGGTGATTGCCCGCAGCTCGGGGGTGTCGATCGCGGGGCGCAGTGTGACCTCGGTGAGTCCCGGTTCGAGGCCGGCGACCAGATCGAGGAAGGCCTGGCGGGTGTCCCGCGGGGGGAGGGTTGCGTAGCGATCGGCGAACAGAACGCCCTCGGCGGCGGCCAGCTGCCGGACCGGAAAGCCCACATTGGGCTCCGCCTCGGCACTGAGCACACGTAGCGGCAGGGCGAAATCCACTGCCAGCTCGAGGTAGATGTCGAAGAACTCGGGGCGCATCAGCAGGGCATCGAGGTGGGCGTCGAGGTGGCTGATATCGAACCCCCACAGGACCGCCCGTTCCACCTGGGCCCGGCACTCCCGGCGGACCTCGTCGAGGTCGGCGTGGTCCCAGACGTCGGAGACCGTGCGTGGGAAGCCCCCGTCACCGTCGAGGAGCGAGGGCGCCTGGGTGATCGGGCCCCAACGGTACAGGTCATGCTCCGCGTTGAGCGTCAGCCGGACCCCCACGTCATCGCCCCGGAACCGTGAGGCCGACTCCCGGGCCCACGGGGCCGGGACGATCAGCGACGCACTGGTGCCGATCCCCTCGCGGAGCGCGTCGTAGACGCCGACGGTGGAGGCATGGCACAAGCCGAGATCGGCGCAGTTGAGGATCAGCAGCTTGGCGTCGGGGGGGTAGTCGAGGTGCTCGGCAACGGTCGGCATGCCTCGACCGTAGCGTCGCCGACCGTCAGGCGGCGCGCCCGGCCGGTCCCCGGCCCCGGCCGGCGGGTCGGCCACGCCCCTGAGGAGCCGTCGTGAGGAGGGCCCGGGCGGCGGCGATCCCCTGGAGACCGATCCGGCGGGTGTCGTCATCGAGGCGCCAGCCGCCGGCCGGGGCGCCGCCGGCGCGGTCGGCCTGCTTCCCACGGTCGCCCGACGGTCGGGCCGCTCCCCCCGGTGGTGGTTCCCCCAGGGGGAGTTCGGGCTGGGGGCCCGGGAATCGACGCCTGCGATCGGTCTTCATGCCTTCAGCGTGCCCGAAGGGTGTAATACGGGGGCCATGACCGATGGGAACACAGGAGCGCCGACCGGACCGCGTCACGGGATCACGATCCCCTTCGACGGGGTCACTCTCGAGGATCACCGCAGGTGGTACGAGGAATTGGTTCGCCTCGGCTACACCGACGTGTGGTCGGCGGAGACCGACGGCGTCGACGGGTTCACCCCGCTCGCCCTGGCCTCGGCATGGACGCCGTCGCTTCGGCTGGGGGTCGCCATCATTCCGGCGTTCACCCGGGGGCCGGCCCTGCTGGCCCAGAGTGTCGCGGCCCTGGCCGAGGCGGCACCGGGCCGCTTCACGTTCGGCCTGGGCACCTCGTCGGACGTGATCGTGAGCAGGTGGAACGGGATCGAATTCGACGAGCCCTACAAACGGGTCCGCGACACGATCCGCTTCCTCCGGTCGGCCCTGGCCGGCGAGAAGGTGGAACACGAGTACGAGACCTTCACCGTGCGGGGTTTCCGGCTGGCTCGGCCGGTGGAGCACCCGCCGCCGATCTTCCTGGCGGCACTCCGGCCGGGGATGCTGCGGCTGGCCGGACGCGAGGCCGATGGCGCCATCCTCAACTGGCTGTCCGCCGAGGACGTGGCGACGGTGAAGCCGGAACTGGGAGCGGACTGCCCGGTCGCCGCCCGGATCTTCGTCATCCCTTCCGAGGACGCCGACGCGGTGCGCGCCGTGGGCCGTCGGATGATCGCCGCCTACCTGAACGTGGGTGTCTACGCGGCGTTCCACCGATGGTTGGGGCGGGGGCCGGAGCTGGAGCCGATGTGGTCCGCCTGGGAGGCCGGCGATCGCAAGGGGGCGGTGGCGGCCATCCCCGACGAGTTGGTGGACGCGCTCATCGTGCACGGGTCGTTCGACGAGTGCAGGGCCCACGTGGGCCGGTACGTGGCCAACGGGGTGGACATCCCGGTGATGGCGGTCATCCCCTTCGGCGTGTCGCTGGAGGACGCGGTGGCGGGGCTCGCCCCGCCGTGGGCGCCCGCCTGAGCAAGCGGGTCGGGCCGGCGCCGGCTGCTCGCGTCCTAACCCCGCTTGTAGCGGGCGACCATCTCGGCGTCCTGGTCACGCACCTGCTCGGCCAGCTCCTGGGAGTAACGCGCCAGCTCGACGGTCAACCGCGGGTCGGAGATCGCCACGATCCTGACGGCCAGCAGCGCCGCGTTGCGTGCTCCGTTGATGGCGACGGTGGCCACCGGGATGCCTTTGGGCATCTGGACCATGGACAGCAGCGAGTCGAGGCCGTCGAGCGTGGCCAGGGCCACCGGCACACCGATCACCGGCAACGGCGTGGTTGCCGCCAGCACACCGGCCAGATGGGCGGCCCCACCGGCCGCGGCGATGATCACCTTGATGCCGGAGTCGGCCGCGCCACGGGCGAAGGCGATGGCGTCGTCCGGCGTCCGGTGGGCCGAGAGCACCCGGACCTCGACCGGGACCGCGAAGGTCCGGAGGGTCTGGACGGCGTCGTCCATGATCGACGCGTCGGACGAACTTCCCATGACGATGGCTACGGACATGAGGGTATTCTGCCCGACTCGCGGCCGGCTTTCACGTTGGTACCCGCCGCGCCGCATGCGTGGAGCCGGGCCGCCCGGTACGGTGGGCCGCTGGTGGCAGGCCATGGCCCACGCCGGGCGCTGGCCGGGTTCGACCGCCACGAAGGGGAGGCGCAATGCGCATCGGCGTGATGTTCGACACCGAGAAGCCGTTCGAGGAGATGGTGGGGCAGGTGGTCGGCCTACGCGACGCCGGCATCGAGATGGCGTGGTCGTCGCAGATCTTCGGCTACGACGCCCTGACCGCCTTGGCGGCCATCGGCCGCGAGGTGCCGGACATCGATCTGGGCACTGCCGTCGTCCCCACCTACCCGCGGCACCCGGTGATGCTGGCCGGTCAGGCCCTGACCGTCCAGGCGGCGACCGGTGGTCGGTTGACCCTGGGCATCGGGCTGTCCCACCAGTTGGTGATCGAGAACGTCTTCGGGCTGTCGTTCGAGAAGCCCGCCCGCCACATGAGGGAGTACCTCTCCATCCTGATGCCGCTCCTCGAGGGCGAGCAGGTGTCCTTCGTCGGCGAGACGCTCAGCGCCTCCACGTTCGGACCGCTGCAGATCGACGCCCCGCCCCCCATCGTGCTGGTCGCAGCCCTCGGGACCACCATGCTCGGGATCGCCGGGCGGATGGCGACGGGCACGGTGACCTGGATGACCGGGCCGGCCACCGTCGAGTCCCACATCGTCCCGACCATCCGGGCGGCGGCCGCTGGGGCCGGCCGCCCCGAGCCCCGGATCGGGGTGGGGCTGCCGGTGTGCGTGACCGACGATGCCGCTGCGGCCCGGGAGAAGGCCGCCGAGGTCTTCTCCATCTACGGCAACCTGCCCTCCTATCGGGCCATGCTCGACCGCGAAGGCGCCGGCGGCCCGGCCGATGTGGCCATTGTCGGCACGGAGGCGGAGGTGAAGGCCAGGGTCCGGCAGTTGGCCGACATCGGCGCCACCGACTTCTGCGGCGCGCCGTTCGGCACGGCCGACCAGATCAAGGCGTCGGTCGGAGCACTGGCCTCGACGGTGGGCATCTGAGCGCCGCCCCGGCCGGGGCCGGTGGCCGTAGGCCGGGCCGCCTCCGTCCGACCAAGGCCGGCGGGTCTGACCGTCCCTCAACGGGTCAGTCGGGTGTGCTTGAACTCGTTGATCTCGGGTTGGTCGGTCATCAACTCGAGGATGCGGTCGACGGTGGCGCGCGCACGGGCTGCATCCCCATCAGGGCGGCTCATCAGCCTGACGAACACCGCGCTGTCACCGACGATGAAGGTCGGTACCCCGAACACCTCGAGTTGGTCGACAACTCGCTCGTGCTCGTCGCGGACGATCTTCGCCGGCCAGCCGGACTCCACCTCGGCGAGGACGGCATCGGCGTCGGCACCCGCCCGGGCCAGCGCACCGCGCACGACTGCCCGGACCCGGAGGTCACCGCCCTCGTCGTGGCGGGCCGCGAAGAGCGAGCGGTGCACGGCCCAGAAGTGCTCGGGGAACCGCTCCTTGACCACGACACCGGCGGCGAGGCCCAGCAGGTCCGGCTGGTGGGCCGGATCCTCCCAGGCCGGGACGCCGCCCTCGGGCACGTGGGACTGGTTGAGGAAGAACGGCACGAACTCCACGTCCCACGGGGCGCCGGCCTCCAGCCCGTCGAGGAGGTGCTCATGGCCGTTCCTGGCAAAAGGACATCGATAGTCCCAGGTCACGGCAAAGGTTCGGCGAGCTTCCATGCCCGTCCAACCCCGGGGTGAGTGGTTCCATTCCGCCAGGACGGTCAGACCAGCCGCCTGCCCACCAGGCCCAACGCGACGCCGATGGCCGCCCCACCGACGACGTCGGAGGCATGGTGGGCCCGGAGATGGAGCCGGCTGACCCCTACCAGTGCTGCACTGGTAAAGAGCAGGGCGTTGCCCGCGCGGTCACCCCGCTCGCCCATCACCGTCGCCGCACAGAAAGCCGCCAGGGTATGGCCGCTGGGGAAACTGCTCGTCTTCGGCTCGCGGACCGGCACCCCGCCGTCGACCACCCGTAGAGCGCTGCGGTCGGGGCGTGAGCGCCCGATGACCGCCTTGAGGCCGGCATTGACGAGGCTCGACTCGACCCCGGCGACGGCCAGGGCGCGGACGGCCCGCGCCCGCGACGGCCCCGGGCGTCGGGCCCGCCACGCTGTGGTCGCCGCCCACATCAACCCACGGTCCCCGAGCCCGGTGATCACCTTGGCGGCGCCGTCCAATCCGGGCTTCCCCCGGAGTGGTTCGAACCAGGTGTCGACCCGGTCGTCGACGGCGCCCACCACCTTCGCCAGACCGGTGACACCTTGGTCCGTCTGCATGCCTGCCTCTCGAACGGTCATGCTGCACCGGGCATGCAGGCGCCGCCGAGGACCGGGGCCGCCCGGGAGGGGTCGCCACCGTAGGCGGGGCAGAACTCCCGGAAGCGGCAGTAGTTGCACAGCGGGGAGGTGCGGGGTCGGAAGTCCTCGTCGCGGCAGGCCCGTTCGATGGCGGACCAGACGGCGACGGCCTTCTGCCGATGCCCGCGTAGGGCCTGTTCGGAGGGCTCGGCGACGATGGTGGTCGGCTCCTTGAGGTGGAGCAGCTTGACCTGCACCGGTCGGCGGCCGAGTACCTCTTCGCAGAGGAGGGCATAGATGTGCACCCCGATGAGCTTCGACCGCTCATAGGCGGGAGCGGGCGCCCGGCCGGTCTTGTAGTCGATGACCACCAGCTCTCCATCCGACGTCAGGTCGAGGCGGTCGATGATGCCCCGGAGCCGCATGTCCCCGACCCGGGCCTCGAGGGTCAGCTCGATGCCCACCGGGTTGATCTCGTTGGGGTCCTCGAGTTCGAACTCGTTACGGACCAGAGTCTCCGCCTCCGACCGGAGCGCATCGGCGGCATCGGGCGAGAGGGAAAGTGCCGTGTACTCGGGATCGGCCTGCAGCTCGTGCCACGCATGGCCCAACTCTGCAGCGGCGGAGGCCGGGGTCCGGTCCCCACGGGCATGGTGCCAGAAGAGGCGCTCCAGGGCCCGGTGGACCAGCGTTCCCTTGACCGTCCAGATGGTGGGCGCCTCGGGCAGGTGCTCGATGGCAGTGAACCTGAAGGCCAGGGCGCAGTCGCGGAACGAGGTGACCTTCGACGGCGAGAGCGATCGGGGCAGTTCGAAGGGCACGGGGACAGGTTACGACGAGGATGCGACGTCATTGGTGCCGAGGGCCCGGCGCACGGATTCGGCCACCACCTCGGGGCGCTCCAGTGGGCCGAAGTGGCCGATGCCGGGCAGGACCTCGACCGTCGAACGTGGAAGCCGCGCGGCGTCGGCCTCCATGATCGTGGGACCGAAGGCGTCGGTCAGGGCACCGCAGGCCAGGGTGACCGGGCACCGGACCTCGGGGAGACGTCCGAAGGTACCACTCGAGGCGGCGCTGGCGAAGATCTCTGCCTCGTCCTCCCGACGGCACCGCAATCGAATGGCCTGGCCGTCCCCTCCGTCCCCTGATGGCACCGGCTCGAACCCGGCTTCGACGTAGAGGCGGAGCACGGCGGGATCGCAGTCATCGAAGGGAGGCTTGGAGGAGAAGTTGACGAACGCATCCTCGGCCGAGGGGAAGGTCGCGCGTCGCCGCCGGGCCCCCGCTGAAAGGGGGTTCTCGCCGGTGGCGAATGCCAGCAGCCCGTCGGGGACGACGACCGGCTCGAAACAGTAGAGGGAGCGGAACGTTCCCGGCCTGGATGCCTCGGCCAGCAGGATCGAGGCGCCACCGCAGGAGTGCCCGAATGCGGATGGCTGCTCGAGGCCCAGGTGGTCGACGGCGGCGAGGACGTCCAGAGCGAATCCGGACCACGCGAACCTCTCGTCGGGCGGCCGATCGGATCGACCGTGGGCGCGCAGGTCGAGCCCCCAGCAGCGGTAGCCTTCCGACAGGGCGCGCGCCATCGGAAGCAGCACCTCGGCGCAGAACCCGGTGGCGTGCACCAACAGCAGGTCGGTGCCCTCGCCTCCGAAGTCGTAGACGGCGATTCCCACCCCATCGGGGGTGGTGCACCGGTCCCGGATCGGTCCGGGGTGGTCGTCGTCCGTGCTCATCGTGGTGACGGTACCCCAGGGGAGTGGGGCCCAGCTCCGCAGGGCATGACGCGCGATCCGACATCCGACGGGCTAGACAATGGGTTCTCATGGAGCATTTTCTCGAGACCTGGGGCTATCTGGCCGTCTTCGCACTGAGCTTCATCTCGTCGATGGGCCTGCCGGTCGGATCCGAGATCGCCATCATCTACGGGGGAGTGCTGGCCAGCGGCCAGATCCCCAACGAGCCCCACCACCTGCTGCTGGTGGTCGTCATCGTCCTGGCCACGCTGGGCGAGCTGCTGGGCTCGCTCGCCGGGTATCTCATCGGGTACTTCGGTGGCCGGGCGCTGGTCGACCGGTTCGGCAAGTACGTGCTGCTCACGCACAAGGACCTCGACCGGGCCGACGCGTGGTTCGCCCGCCACGGCGAGCCCCTGGTGCTCTTCGGGCGGTTCATCCCGTTGCTCCGTTCCTTCGTGTCCTTCGCGGCAGGCCTGGGCGAGATGGCGATCGGGAAGTTCGTCGTATTCACCGTGATCGGTTGCGCCATCTGGTGCACCGCATTGGCCAGTCTGGGCTATGCCCTCGGGTCCAGCTACAGCCATGTGCTGAAGGCCTTCAGCTATGCCGGCTACCTGGCCGCCGTGCTGGCGGTCGTCGCCGTGGTAATCCTGTTCCTCCATCGCCTCCGGGTGGTGCGTGAGGAACGTGGCTGAGCCCTTGCAAGCTCTGGACGCGGCCCGTCGGGGCAACCGGGCGACGGGCACGGGCCCGGTGAGGGCGGTCCGGTGAGCCGGGCGAACCCTGCATCCGCACGCCGCGCCGCCATCCGGGCGTCTGATCACCTGGACCGTGCGGAGACGTGGAGCGGGCTCCGGGCCGGCGACCCGGTGGTCGTCGCCGGGTTGTCCCTCCGGGGGGCGACATGGGAGTTCCGCGCCCACATCGTCAACCGCCACAACGGGACCGAGTCGGTCGAGGTGATCGGCGGGCGCCCCGGCGACCGGAAGATCCGATCCTTCGAGCCGGACCGCATCTTCGCGATGACCGGCCGGAACCGGACGAGGGGGAGCTCGGAGCGAACCCTCACCGGGGAGCTTTCGCTGGCCGACGCTCCCCAGCTGCCACTGAAGTGACCAGCCGGAGCGGAGGCGGGCACGGGGAGGGCTCCCGGGCAGCGACGGGCGCAACGCAGGGACAAGAGGCCGGGGAGAGTGAGGGCGGGTCCTCGCCGGTAGGGTGGCGGCAATGGCCACCATCACCTTCTTCCACGCCCATCCGGACGACGAGGCCATCGCCACCGGTGGCACCATGGCCGACCTGGCCTACCGGGGTCACAGGGTGGTACTGGTGACGGCCACCCGCGGTGAGCTGGGCGAGATCCCCGACGGCCTGCTGGCACCGGGGGAGTCGTTGGCCGACCGGCGGGCGTCCGAGCTGGCCGACGCCGGCCGGATCCTCGGGGTGTCCCGCCAGTCCTTCCTCGACTATCACGATTCGGGTATGGCCGGTGAGGAGAGCAACAACCGGCCGGGATGTTTCGCCGCGGCCGACCCCGAAGAGGCGGCCGAGGCCCTGGCCGCCATCCTCGACGAGGAGGCCAGCGAAGCACTGGTGATCTATGACGAACATGGCGGGTACGGGCACCCGGACCACATCCAGGTGCACCGGGTGGGTATGCGCGCCGCGGTCAGGGCCGGCACGCCTGTGGTCTACATGTCCACCATGGACCGCGACTTCTTCCAGGAACTGCGACAGGAGGTAGCCGACTCCGGTCTGACGCCACCAGGGGATCAGCCCGAGGAGGAGGTCACCATGGGTGAGCCGGCCGATCGGATCACGACGGAGGTGGACGTGGCCCGGTGGATCGAGACGAAGCGTCAGGCCATGCGCGCCCACGCCAGCCAGATCGGCGAGGGCAGCTTCTTCCTCTCGATGCCCGACGATCTGTTCACCCGGGTCTGGGGCCAAGAGTGGTACATCCGGGTACGTCCGGAGCCGGTGGCGGAGACCGCGGGCCGACGCGAAGCGGCCCTCCTCCTCCCCCCGGAGCCGACGACCGGCCCGGTGGGCGCAGCAAGCGGCACCGGAGGTGTCCGATGACGGCGAGCCATCGTGTGCTGCGTGTCCACGGGGGGCGGCTGGTGGTCACCGAGCGCCGGCTCGAGCTCGAGGCGGCGCTCGATGCCGCCGCCGCCGAGGGGTTCGCCATCGTGAATTCCTTCACTGTCGACGACAACGTCTACCTGGTCCTGCAGCACCCCGACTGACCGCGGTGGCTGCTGAGCCTTCCGTGGCCGCTCGGGCACACGGCCGGCCGCCGGTGGCGGGGGGCGTCGCTAGGGCTCGGTGAACGCCTGAATCGACACGACCCGGTTCCGTCCGGACTCCTTGGCCCGGCAGAGTGCCTGACCGGCCCGTTCGATGAACGTCACGGTGTCCTCCATCCCGTCCCAGCTGGTGAGGCCAGCAGAGAGGGTCACCCCGTAGCTGGAGGTGGCGACGCGACCGCCCGTACGGAGGATGTCGAGAAGGTGATGGCCGCCGACCAGGTCGGTCTCCGGCATCACCAGACAGAACTCCTCGCCCCCGTAACGGGCCACCATGTCCTGGCGTCGGACGTTGGACACCATCACCGCGGCGATTGAGCGCAGCACGGTGTCGCCGGCGACCTGCCCGAAGCGGTCGTTGTACTCACTGAAGTGGTCGAGGTCGATCATGGCCACGCTCAGGGGCGTGTCGGAGCGCAGGGCGTGGGCCATCTCGGTCTCGATCCGCTCGAACAGGCAGCGCCGGTTGGCCAGCCCGGTCAGTGGATCGGTCCGGCTCTCGGAGCGGAACCCGTCGACGAAGTTGGCACGGCTGGTCATGCGCAGGAACGCCGCCGCCAGCAGGTCGGCCTCCTCCGTGGGCCGGTGGGGGACGCCCCCGTCGCCGGTGCTACGCTCCACGACCATCACCAGCTCGCCGTCGGTCGAGTACCCGACCGGAATGACACAGTGCAGGGTGTCGAGGGTTGGCGAGTTGCCCATGAGCGCCTCGTTGAAGAGCGGGAGCCTGGCCAGTTCCAAGACGTCGCCGTGCTCGGCAGGCCATGCTGCCACCACGACGAGCTGCTCGAGCGTCCCATCGCGAAGGAACACGGCGATCCGTTCGGCGGGGATGATGTTGCCGACCAGAGGGAGACCGCGTCGGAAGACCTCCTGGAGGGTGTCGGCGCCGGGGCCGGTACCGTCGAGTCCGAACTCGTCGAATACCTCGTTGAGGTCGTCGATGGCCTGCCGGAAGTTGACGTGCCCGTCGATCCAGGAAACCGTCCGGACGGAGATGAGGGTGATCACCCCGATCGTCGCCGCGTACACCGAGAGCGTGGTGACAAGGCCCGCGCCCCGCATGCCCTCTACCCAGCTGATCAGGGCGATCAGGGCGATGACGTAGAGATCGACCACGATCTGCATGTGGCGGTCACCGATGATGCAGACGAACACGACCCCGATCAACATGGCCGGCGTGTAGAGGCCGTTGGCGGTGGAGGTGGCCACCTCGATGCAGGCGAGGCCGGAGATGGCCAGGCAGACAATGATGAACCACATGTTGGCCTGGGTCTGGACGTTCGATCTCCCCTTGGTGATGACCACGAAGAGGGAGAGGTACACGATGGAGACGATGAGGCAGGCGATGGCTGCACCGATGTAGCCCCAGCGGAGCGGATGGTGATCGACCACGCTGACCGAGATCATCAGGGGGATGATGATCGCTTCCGCGATGAGCCCGCAGGTCACACCGGCGCGAAGCTGCCGCTCGGTCGGGTGCTCCAGGTCGAACCTCACCACCGCGTTATCGTCCTCGGAGCTGCCCTTCTTTACTCCGCCGGCTGTTTACCGCGGAGTTGCAGGTCAGCGCCTTGTTCCCTCGTGGGCGCCGGGGCCGGGTCAGACGGGCGGGGGAGGGTCCTCGGCTGCGCCCACGGGTCGCCTGGGCAGCATTCCGGTGAAGAAGAGGCCGACCACGGTGATCAGGGCGACCAGCCACAATGCGGTGCGCAGGCCGATCAGCCTTGCTGAAGCGTTCTCCGCGACGATCGCGTCCTGGGTCGAGGCCGGCAGTGTGGTGGTGGCCAGTTGCTTCTTCAGATCGGAATCGGAGATGAAGGGGATGCCGCTCTCCATCGTCACGGTGGCCTGGGCAGTGACCTCGGCGGGAACCGACGGGTTGTGGGTGACGCCCGTGATGAACGACGTGGTCAGGCTTCCGATGAGGACGGCGCCGACCAGGGCTGTCCCGAGGGAGGCCCCGAAATTGGTGAAGGTGTTCTGGAGGCCGCCCACTTCTGCGCTCATGCTGTCCGGCAGGGCGGAGACCGTCACCGCCCCGAGCTGTGACGCCAGTGCACCGATGCCGAGACCGACCAGCGCCATTGGGATCAGGACGATGCCGGCATTTGCACCCGGATCGAGACCGCCGACCAGCACCAGGGTGCCGGCCAACATCGCAAGCATCCCCAGGCGGACCACCAGACGCGGCGAGGCCCGTGGAGCCAACTTCGGGACAGCCAGTGCCGCCAGGAGCAGGGTCAGCGACAGCGGAAGGAGGCGGAGGCCGGTCTGCAGGGCACTGAGCTCGAGCACGACGGACAAGAAGAGCGGGATGGTGAAGAAGATCCCGGACTGGATCAGGAATTGGAAGAAGAAGGTGACGAGTCCACCGGTCATCTGCATGCTCTTGAACATGGAGAGGCGTACCATCGGGCTCCGGCCGGCCTCCTCGAGGTGCGCCTCCCACAACAGCAGGGCGCCGATGACCAGCAGTCCTCCGATGACAAGCCAGACCACCGGGGAGACACCGAGGAGGGAAGGCCCGTTCGGCTTGGGCCGTACCCATCCCCAGACGCCGGAGCGAAGGACCCCGTACACGGTCATCGAGAGCCCGACGATGGAGAGCAGGGCGCCCAGCGTGTCGAAGGAGGGGCTCGCCTCCGACGGGGTGTCCTTGACCCCCCGGACGGAGAGCAGGATGATCAGCACGATCACGACTTCGCCTGCGAACACCCAGCGCCACGAGGCGAAGGTGGTGACGGCGCCGCCGACCAGTGGCCCGGCAGCCACGGCGATGGCACCCGCCGCCGCGATCAGTCCGTAGGCGGACGACCGACGCTCCTTCGGGAAATTGCCGGCCACCAGTGCGACGATGGCCGGCATGATCAACGCGGCCCCGAGGCCCTCCAGGCCCGACCATCCGATGATCAGCACGGTCAGGTTGGGGGAGAGGGCCGTGACCAACGACCCGGATCCGTAGACCACCAGGCCGATGGCGAAGGCCCGACGCCGCCCGATGAGTGCGCCGATCTTCCCACCGGTGATCATGAAGGCGGCCATCACCAGGGTGTAGAGGGTGATCGCCGTCTGAATGCCGGTCACGGTGGTGCCGAGGTCGTTGGCCACCGACCGGATGGAGACGTTCATGACCGAGGTGTCGAGCGTCATGAGGAACTGCCCGGCCGCCAGGATCACCAGCACCCGCGTGCTCCCCGAGGCAGCGTCGACGGCGCCGGCCTGTGAGCCGGGGCGCCCGGCCCCGTCCGTCATCGGGTTTCCCGCGACCGTTGTCCGGGAGTCGCGACGCATCGTGGCCTCGTACGGCCGGCAGGTGTCGACGCGAAGTGGCGACCACCGGACATGTCGGCGACGATACCCTCGCGGGAAGGGCCGAGCGGAACCGTCACCGAGTTGGACGGCGACGGCCGCCGCGCCGAACAAGCCGGTCATCGAGCAGTCGGGGACGGGCAAAAAGACGTTCCCGCCGGAGGCGGCTCCATCCGACTGGACGGTGATCTGGACCTTCAGCTGCGTGGATCCGGTATCGGCCCGCTCGATTGTGCTCACATCCACCAAGGCCAGGGGATCGCCCGTGACCCTGACAGATCAGACCGGACTCGGTGGAGGAGGCCACAAGTCGATCACCACCTCGGGTGCGCACACCTATGTTGTGGCCACCACGTGCAACTGGAAGCTGATGGTCGGCTCCACCCCGCCGACCTTCGCCGCGACCACCGCCTCTTCCGTCCCCTCGGTGATGAACCCAACGTTCAACTGTTCACTCCGGCTCTGACGAAGAGCTCGATATCTGTGGCCGACCCGACGGCTCCACCGAGCTGATAGCCGGAGGGGTTGAGATAGAAGGGCTGTTCGTGGATCCACAGCTCGCCGGAGGCGTAGCGGACGGACACTGCGCCGAGGGGGAAGGACCCAAGCAGGACCCGGAAGCGTCGCCGCCAGAATTGGCGGCCGGCGACATGGATGGCCCGGTCGGTCAGCAGTAGCACTCGGCCCTGGTTTCGACCGACCAGATCCTTTGCCGTACCCACAAGGCTGTTGACCATGGTCAGGGGGTACGGGGTGGCCGCCAGCGCGGCCTGGAGCGTTTCGCCGGGTTGAAGGGCCGGCGCGAACCACTCGGTCACCTGCTGTAGGCCCTGCTCCCTCGGTGAACGGGATGTCCCGCCCTCGTTGGCAGCCATACGCCATGATACAGAGCAGTGCACACGCGACTTCTGCTCTCGGCGGGGACCCGAGCCCGTCGAGCGTTGACCGGTCTCGTGCTGGTGGCCTGGTTCCCGTTGGTGCTCTCGGCCTGCGGCGGCTCTGGGGCAGCGGAAGGACGGTGGTCAGGGCCGACCACCGTCGACGGTGGAGCCGCCCTGGTCGACGTTTCATGTCCCACGCCTTCGTCGTGCGTGGTCGTCGACGGGCGGGACAGCTCGATCCGATCCACGCAGGGCCGGTGGTCCCCTCCGGTGCCGATCACCGGTGCTGGACCTTCCGGCAACGCGGGGGTATCGGTCTCTTGTGGTGCGGCCGACTCGTGCGCGGCGGCACTCAGCGGTGGTGCCTTGCCCATCTTCGACGGTGCGGCATGGAGCGGGTCCGGCGTCGTGGACGGTGACGGAACGCCGACATCACTGTCATGTCCCACGTCCCGATTCTGCGTCGCCGTCGACAATGCCGGCGAGGTGTTGACCTACGACGGGAGCTGGTCGGCACCGAGGACCGTCGACAGTGGGGGAGACCTCGCCTCGGTTTCTTGCACCTCTCCCAGCTTCTGCCTGGCTGTGAGCGCGGACACTCCGGGAACCGCCTACCGATTTGATGGGCAACGATGGTCCACGGTGCCGGCTCCCAATCCCTCCACTCCCCACGGGGGTTCCGAGCCCGACGTCCTTTCGTGGATCTCGTGCGCCACCCCCACGTACTGCGCCGCCCTCGACGACTTCGGTGAGGTCTTCATCTGGAGCGGGCATGGATGGTCGAGTGCCATCACGTTTGACGATCTGCAGGACGGGTCCGACGGCATCTCGTGCCCTGTTCGCAACTTCTGCATGATCGTCGACGGTAACGGCGTCGCCGTGGGTCTGACGAATGGTTCGGTCGGACCTCGACGCCAACTGGACAGCGGTGCCGTGGGTCTGAGCTCGGTCAGCTGCGTCACTGCGGAACGGTGCATGGCCGTGGGCGGACAGGGACGCGTCTATACGTTCTCGAGCGGACCGATGACCTGATCGACGAGGGGCCGGTGCCCCCGCGTATGGGTCACCGGGCCAAGGACCGACCACGATTGTCGGGTACTGCCCTGTAGCGTCCACCAACGACTCGGATCGATTCGCCGGGAGGCAGCCGTGGCACGTGAGGAGAATGGACCCCGGCGGCACCTGGCCCGATGGATCATCGGAGTGGTCGTCGCGGTGGTCGTCCTGGCCGTCGCGGTCCCGTTCATCTACATTCACCTCATCGAGGGATCAGCTCCGGCCAAACTCAGCCTTCCGGGGTCCACGAACACGACTGGGGCGAACTCCGCTTCCGGCACTTCCGGAGCTTCGGCGACCGGCGCCAACACCGTCGACGGGACGTGGAACGTGGGTCCCGGATCGGTGGTCGGCTATCGGGTCGATGAGGTGCTCATCGACCAGCACACCACTGCGGTAGGTCGGTCCACCCAGGTCTCCGGCGCACTCACCGTTTCCGGCACCACCGTCACCCATGGCACCTTCACCGTGAGCATGGCGTCGGTCGTGAGTGACCAGAGCCAGCGCAATGCACAGTTCGACGGCAGGATCATGGACGTGACCCAGTACCCGACGGCCACCCTCCACCTCACCGCGCCAATCGCTCTCGATACGGTTCCACCGATCGGTACCGCGGCCCAGTACTCGGCCACCGGGGACCTCGCCATGCACGGCGTGACCAAGTCCGTGACCTTCCAGGTATCCACCGAGCGGACCAGCGGGGGCATCGATGTGCTTGCCGAGATACCGGTCCAGTTCTCGGCGTGGAACATTTCCAACCCGAGCATCGGGGGCTTCGTCACCACAGCCGACACCGGCACCCTCGAGGTCTTGCTCCATCTCACCCGAGGAGCCGGCAACGCCGCCGTATCCGGTGGCTCGGGGTCGGGATCGACCGGCCCCGGGGCTGGTGCGCCCTCCCCGGTCACCGTCCCCAGCACCACCGTGCCGACGCTCACCATCCCAGCCGGCGGCTGACACCCGACACGGCGGGTACTGCCTACTTCGGATGCAGCACGTCCTGGGCCTTGTCGATCACGTCTTCGACCTTCTCCTCGACTTTGCCGACCTTCTCCTTGGCATCGCCGGCACGACGATCGGCCGTACCCTCAGACTTGAGATCCTTGTTGCCGGTCAGGTCTCCGACGACCTCTTTGGCCTGGCCCTTCATCTGATCAGCCTTTCCGGTCATCGCGCTCCACCTTCTTCGTCGTTGCGTTCCGCGCCTGCTTCGGCTGTGAACACCGTTTCCATTGTGGTGGCTGCATCCAAGGCAGGCCAGAGGCCCAAGGCCTCATTCGCGGGAACTCACAGCATGATCATTGTTCGGCCCAGGAATCCTGGAGTCTCTGTGAAACCCGGACCGAACACGTTGGCCGTTTCGGGACTGCGGCCGTTACTCCCCGGCCGTACCCTGGCCCCATGGGTCACCAGGACCCTGCGCGAACACCTTGAGGGCCGAGCCGTGGGTCTGCTGGCGGGTGGTGAGCCGAGGGGCTTGGGTCCGGCGTCGGCACCCCCACCGATTGCCCCGAGCCCGTTCAGTGGATCGGGCACGGGCGCGATGGTGCCGGGCTCGGAGTGTGTCTGGGGGGTGCACACGCTTCGAGCCCGGCGCAATGGTATCGGCAGGCTTACGGATCACCTTGAGCCGGCAGAGTCGCTCCGATATCGCGCAGGATCGCGCCTGGCCCCACCAGGGCTCGGCGTGGGGGTCAGGTGCCGACCCCGTCGTCACCGGCTGAGGTTGGGTGAGGTCAAGTTGTCCCGAGACTGAGCCGATACACGGTGAGGTGCCCGGTTTGCAGAGCTACGAGGGGATTCTGCAAACCGGGCACCTCCATGTCGACCGTCCGGAAACACTTCCCCGGCATGGTGGAGAAGGCTTCCGCCTGGTGCGGCATCTGCGCACTCTCCCAGCCGGGAGTTTGGTGCCCCACCTATCCAGCATGAAGAGGGCACGGTCTCTCGGGTCTGGGGTGGTGGTGCTCTTCTCGCCGGGGGGTACGCGTAGCGTGAGGTAATGGCTCTGACGATCTACGGGATCATTTCGCTGACCTTCATGATGGCCATGTATGCGCTGGAACGGCACGGGTCAATCTTTGTCCTTGCCTTCGCAATCGGGTGTGGCATGTCCAGCACGTACGGTTTCCTTTCGGGTGCCTGGCCTTTCGGGGTCGTCGAAGCGATCTGGACGATCATCGCCGTCCACCGATACTGGGGCACCACAAACGAGAAGGCGACCTTGTAACCAGGCCACTGCGAGAGCTGCAGACCCGGCATGGGGGGCACGACCTTCTGCTCGAAAGAAGGACTATCGGAGGGCTTGCCACCCGGCCCAGCCAGCAAGCGCTACGAGTAGCGGTGACGATGCGCACTGTCCCAATATTGATGACCCGCAGGAGGCTCTGACCACCGATCACGGCTAGAGCAGCCACGGCCCACAGCGCCAACACTGCGCCCACCCCGACCGACAGCGGCGAGTGGTAGTGGGCTGCCAGGTTCGCGGTCAAGATCTGCGTCAGGTCACCCCATTCGGCCAGGAAGATGACGATGAATGCCGTGGTCACGACCCGTCGACCCGACGCCGCCTCCCGCTCGACCAGGGACTCTTCGTCTCGAGTCTTGGCTGCTTCTCGCATGGCCAGTCCGGCACCCACGAGGAACATGAGGGCCACGATGCCGTCCAGCACCCGGTGCGGAAGCAGGTGAAAGAGGGCGACGCCGATGGTGGTAGCGATCACCACGTGGACAACGAAGGCTCCGGCGGCTCCCAGCCATACTGCAGCAGGATTGCCGCGAGTCGACATGACCAGCGAAGCGAACATGGTCTTGTCGGGCAGTTCCCCGACGAAGACGATCGGGGGGAGCGGCAGGTTGTCGGGCGGCCCCGGGTCAGCTGGTGCGGGTCCGTGGAGCGGCTGAAGGGGATCGAACCCTCGTCATCAGTTTGGAAAACTGAGGCTCTACCATTGAGCTACAGCCGCAGGTCGTGGAGGCCACGGGCGTGGCCTCCACCGCAGAGAAGATACAGGCTACCGGTGCCGCCCTGGTTCATCGGAACGACCGGAACAGCGTTCGGCAGGCCGCCGACCGCCGGCCTTACGGTCCGAGCCGGTGCCGCCGAGCCTTCAGGGGCCGGGCTCTGCGGCCTGCGGCGACCAGAGCGGTTGGTCGACGGTGAAGCCCACCGGCTCGCCCCACCGGTTCCGGTACGAGACCTCGTGCACCGGCCTGCGGGCGGCGATTCCCCACCGTCCCGTCGGGTAGCCGAAACTCACGCAGCAGGCCATCACCCAGTGCTCGTCCCGGGGCACGCCGAGGATCTCGAACACCTCGTCAGGATGGAAGAAGCCGAGCACCGCGGTCAGTGAGCTCCCCACACCGTGGGCCCGTGCCGCGAGCTGGGCGCTCCACACGGCCGGGAAGATGGACCCGCCGGAGGGGTCGGCCTGCACGAAGGCGAAGAGGAACAGCGGCACCTCTTCGAAGTGGTCCGCCAGCCACTGAGCCGAACGCTGGACCTTGGCCATCTGGATGTTCTCTTCGTCCTCGGGGTGCTCCGCGGCGGCCGCAAGACGGTCGGCGTAGATGGTCTGCCAGAGCTGGTCGATGGCGTGCCGGTAGAGGGGTCCCACCCGGGCGATGACGTCGCGGTCGTCGACCAGCAGGAACCGCCAGTTCTGGGTGTTGCCCCCCGATGGCGCCCGGATGGCGGCGTCCAGGATCTCGGCCTGGACGTCCAGCGGCACGGGGTCGGGCCGTACCCTCCGCATGGCCCTGGTCGTGTAGAGCGCTTCTTCGATGTCCATGGATAGGTCCCCCTGGGTTGAGTCGGCACGGGCAGCCGGCCCGACGGCGGACACCACCGTATCCCCGGCCGGGTCCGACCGGGCGGTTTGCGGGCTGCCGACATGCCGGTACACGGGGTGCGGCAGGTGGAGATGGTAAGACCAGTGCCATGCACCGTCGCGGAATCGCCGTCGTGCGTCCATCGACCGTCAAGACGCCCGCGACGCCCACCACACTGACGAGCGCACGGTGATCGAACTGGTTGCCGGGCCGATCGCGGCCGGCGGTGGCTGTGTGGCCCGGGCCGACGACGGTCGGGTGGTGTTCGTCCGCCATACCCTTCCGGGCGAGCGGGTACTGGCCCAGGTGACAGCCGAGACCTCCTCTTTCCTCCGCGCCGACGCCGTCGACATCCTCGAACCGTCGGCTGACCGGGTCGAGCCGCCATGCCCGCATGCCGGACCCGGCCGGTGTGGGGGGTGTGACTGGCAGCACGTGTCGCTGCCCGCCCAGCGGGCACTCAAGTCGGCCTTGATCGCGGAGCAACTCCGCCGATTGGCCGGCGTGGACCGGCAGGTGGAGGTGGAAGAGGTCGAGGGCGCCCCGGACGGACTGGGGTGGAGGACGCGGGTGAACTTCGCCGTGGACCGTTCCGGGCGGACGGGCCTGCGCAAGCACCGCTCCCATGACGTCGAACCGGTCGAGCAGTGCCCGATCGCCTCGGATCGGGTGAACCAGGTCGGGGTGGGTTCGGTGCTCTGGCGGGGGGCTCGGAACGTCGAGGTCATGGCCTCGCCCGACGGGGGGAAGCCCGTGGTGGCGGTCGAGACCGGCCGCAACCGCTTGGCCGGCCGGCCGGGCATCGACGCCGGGCTGGTGGTCAACGGCCGAACCCAGCGCCGGCCGGACCAGGTGTTCTTCGAAGTCCTCGGGCGTCGATTCGAGGTCGGTGCCGGGGTGTTCTGGCAGGTCCACCCTGGTGCGGCCACCGCGCTGACCCGCGCCGTGCTCGAGGCGCTGGGACCCGCGGCAGGGGAGCGGGTGGTCGACCTCTACGCCGGGGCCGGCCTGTTCACCGTGGCCCTGGCCCACGAGGTGGGACCGAGCGGATCGGTGCTGGCGGTGGAGCGACAGGGGCGGGCCTGTGTCAATCTGATGCACAACGCGGCCGACCTGCATCAGGTGGGGATCGAACAGGCCGACGTGACGCCTGGGTTGGTGGCGGATCGGCTCGGCTCTCCCGATCTGGTGGTGCTGGACCCTGCCCGCGCCGGTGCGGGCCTCGCGGTCATGGATGCGCTGGCCGCACTGCGCCCGCTTCCTCGAGGGATCGCCTACGTCTCCTGCGAGCCCGCTCCGTTCGCCCGGGACCTCCGGGTCATGCTCGACGCCGGTTGGACCCTGCGTTCGCTCCGCGCCTTCGACGTGTTCCCGATGACCGAGCACGTCGAGTTGGTAGGGGCACTCGAGCCGCCCGGGAGGAGTTGAGACAGGCGAACGCCGCGGCGCCCGCCGGCCGATCAAGACCACCCGCTCCCTTACGCACCTGACGGACTGGCCTGCCGACGCCGGTGGTTACCATCCTGAACTGGATGTTCGTATCGGGACTGGTACCCTCGGCCCGTGCGCGGCCGGCTACTCGCTGTCATTGCCTCGATCACGCTGCTGGCCGCCGGGTGTGCGGGTGGTGTTACCACCTCGAGCACTCCGACAACCAAGGCCCCTTTGCCGGCTGGCGTCCTGCCGTCTCCCATCGCCAAGCAGGTGTGCCATCGGGAGGCACAGACGGATATC
Organism: Acidimicrobiaceae bacterium; assembly: GCA_003138855.1. GTDB lineage: Bacteria > Actinomycetota > Acidimicrobiia > Acidimicrobiales > RAAP-2 > Bog-756. The sequence goes on from PLHF01000063.1 coordinate 39,356, forward strand.
GCCTCGGCACTCGGGGAGAACGCGGTGGTGTCCATCCCCACCTGGGTCGATCATCTGTACTCCTGTGACTACACCTACCCGGCCGGGTCGATGGCACTGTCGGTGAAGGAGCTCTCGAGCTGGGGAGAGACGGACGCGTACTTCGGCGCACTGGCCGGTTCGATGGGCAGGACGCGGGATCTCGACGGGCTCGGCCAAGGGGCCTTCCAGACCACCAACGGCTCGGTGGTGGTACGCAAGGACTGGAAGGTGCTCGTCGTCGACGTCGCAGGCCTCCCCCCGCAGTTCGGTGTCCCGCCCACCAGCTCGGGCGACGTGGCCGTCACCGTGGCCGACGTCATCCTCGGATGTTGGGCCGGAGACTGAGCTCTTCCGGGTCAGCCGTCGACCAGGCGCCGGAACTCCTCGTCGAGGACACCGGCTTCCGCCTTGGCCCCCAAGGTCTCGTGGCGCCGGGCCAGGGCGTCCTCCTCCCGTGGCGCGCACATCATGGGGGTGACGCAGGCAACCTGCGGGTTGACCGACAGGCCGACCGGGACGCACTGCTCGCCCAGGACGCGCTCGTAGTCCACGACCCACTGCCCGGCGTCCTCGGGCTCGACGAAGGCGAAGCTCAGCGCGCCGATCCCCTTCCGGGCGGCGAGCAGGATGGTGTCGCGGCGGCTGCAGGCGACCCACAGCGGGGGATGGGGCTTCTGTACCGGCTTGGGCACCACATTGCGGGGGGGCATGCTCACGAACCGGCCGTGCACCCCGCCGAACGGGGTCTCGGTAATGCAGCGGATGGCAACCTCGAGACCTTCGAGCCAGGCGTCGCGCTTGGTGTCCTGGTCGACCCCGAACCCGGCCAGCTCGGCCTCCGAGGACGACTCACCCGAGCCGAACTCCACCCGCCCTTCGGACACCAGGTCGAGCATGGCGATCCGCTCGGCGGTGCGCGCCGGATGGTTGTAGGCCGGGGCGGTCTGGACCACCCGTGCCCGATGCGCATCCGCCGGGTCCGCTGGCTGGCCGCGGCGAGGAACACCTCGGGCGCTCTGGAGTGGGAGTACTCCTCGAGGAAGTGGTGCTCCACCTCCCACAGGTACTGCACGCCCAACCGGTCGGCCAGCTCGATCTGGTCGAGGGCATCGGAGACCAGCTCCTGTTCGCTGGTCTCACTCCAGGGACGGGGCAGCTGGTGCTCGTAGAAGACTCCGAACTTCACGATGTGCTCCGATCTGACTCGTGTCTCAGCCCAGCGGCGCAGGCCCGCCCGCATCGGCAACGGTCCCGTCGTCCAGGCGGACCACCGATCCCAGCGAGAGCATCTCGTCGATGATGTCGACGGCGTCCGACCGCCCCGACAGGGCGTGCTCGACCTCTCCCATGGCGGAGTTGATGTTCTCCGATCGCCGCAGCAGGACGGAATCGGCCACGGCGCGGTCCCACAACAGGCTGATCATGTCCCCTCCGGCGTGCTTGGCCCCACCGCTGCCGAGCCACGTACGGTCTCCCATCTCGGAGAGGGCCGTGCGCAGCCATGCCACGTGTGGGGTCTCGTCGGAGCGGATGAAGGACACCAGGACACCCGCCGACCCCTCGCCGGCCACCAGGTCGGTGTCCCCGAGCACCGCCTCGGCCCACCGGAAGGTGTGGGACGCCGAGATCTCGATGAGCAGGAGGCCGATCATGCGGCTGACCACGGTCTCCAACGTGAAATCGATGTCGTCGGGCAGGACCCGGCGGGAGAGGGCGCCCTGGCGGAGCCGGGTGACCTTCGAGGCCGACAGGGGCGTGGCGTCCAGGCCCATCCGGGTCAGCATGCGAGCGGTCTGATCGGCGGTGACCGGATGGTCGAAGGCGATGTCGCGGGCGACGAACCACATGCGGTCGTGGCCGGCCACGTCCCCGTAACCGGCCTCGTCGCGGGCATGGGCCTCGAACAGGCCGCGGTCGATGTGGGCGATCGCCGTGCCGTCGATGTCCTCGTCGAAGGAGCGGGTGAAGTCGGGCACCGGCAGCTACCGGAGCATGCCCCCGAACCCCTCGACCGTGCCGAAGCGGGTGAGGGAGCTGATGATGGGCTCGGGAGCCCCTCGGCGGATCAGGAGCTTCGACTGTTCGACGTTGGGGAAATTCTCGGGCCAGGTGTCGAGCGGGACGTCGAGGATCGGCGTGCCGAATTGGGCGACCCGTTGCTCCTCCCAGGCGTGGATGGCCGGCCAGCGGTATTTGTTCGGGGGTACACGTACTCGCCCTGGTCATCGAAGCCACCATGGCAGAGGACGCCGTCGGCCATCAGCGGCTCGACGATGTCATGGTCCGCCAGCAGCTCGGCCTCGGTGAACTCGGTCTGCTCGGCGGTCATCGGAGCCTCCCCCTGTCGCACCAGCTGGAGCCGGTGCCGTCGAGTGTAGGTGGCTGCCGCGCGGCACCTCCTCAGATGGGCGCCGTCGTGCCCTCGTACTCTTCGATGAGCAACCTCGCTCCGTGGCCGTCGAGGCGACGGCCCAGCAGATTGCCCTGGGCGTAGTCGCAGCCGAGCCTGATCAACTGCTCGAGCTGCTTCTCGTGCTCGATCCCCTCGGCCGCGACGCCCAGATGCAGGCTCCGGGCCAATGCGATGATCGCGGTCACCAGCGCCGAACTGCCGGACTCCGGCACGTCGAGGGCATCGATGAACGACTTGTCGATCTTGAGCACGTCGACCGGAAAGCGCTGCAGATGGCTGAGTGAGGAGTAGCCGGTGCCGAAATCGTCCACCGCGATCTGCATGCCGATGGCCCTGAGCTCGGAGAGTGCGGCAGTGGCCTGTTCCGGGTTGTCCATCAGGACGCTCTCGGTGATCTCGAGGACGAGCTGCTCCGGGGCGATGCCGGAGAGGGCCAGAGCGGTGCGGACATCGTCGACCAGATAGGGGGAGACCAACTGGCGCCTCGAGAGATTGACGGCCAGGGTGAGGTGATCGCAGGTGAGCGAGGTCCACTCGGCCAGCCGCTCGCAGGCCTCGACCAACACCCATCGGCCCAACGGGACGATGAAGCCCGTCTCCTCGGCGACAGAGATGAAATCGAGAGGGGCGACCAGTCCCCTGGCGGGATGTTGCCACCGCACGAGTGCCTCGAAACCCCGCAGGCGCCTGTCACCGAGGGAAAAGATCGGTTGGTAGTCGAGGAAGAACTCGGAACGCTCGAGTGACCCGCGGAACCCGCCGGTCAGCTCGAGGCGCTCGAGCAGCCGCGAGCGCATCGACGATTCGAACACTTCGACACGGTTCTTCCCGTTCGCCTTCGCCTCGTACATGGCTGCGTCGGCTTCGCTGATCAGCCGATCGGCGGGTGTGGTGGAGTCGGCGATGGCCACCCCGACGCTGATGGAGACACCTGCCTGGTTGCCCTCGTATTCGAGGGCCTCCTGGAGGACCGAGACGATCCGGTGTGCGAAGGTCAGTGCCGCTTCCGGGCTCTCGACATCGACCATCAGGACGGCGAACTCGTCGCCCCCGAACCGGGCCACGGTGTCACCGGGCCGGACGATCGACTCCAAGAGCGCGCCGGTCTTCACCAGCACGGAGTCACCGACGTGGTGGCCGAGGGTGTCGTTCACCGTCTTGAACCCGTCGAGGTCACCGAAGCAGAGCGCCACCGATTTGCCGGAACGGGCCATGGAGACCAGGGCGTGCTCCACGCGGTCGTGGAGCAGGGCGCGGTTGGCCAGGCCGGTCAGCCCGTCGTGGAAGGCCAGGTACCGCAGCTCGGCCTCGAGCTCGTCCCGCTGCAGGTGCGATGCCTCGAGGGCATCGACGTGCTTCTCGATCTCGAGGTTCTGGCGGCTGATCCGCTCGATGAGCCACATCATCCGGAGATAGACCAGCGCGAAGACGGCAACACAGAGGCCCGCGATCATCGGGACGTTGACCGAGACGCCGAGGCAGCTGGTGATGACCAGGATCGCCGGTGGAATGAACCCGGCCAGTGCCACGATGGGCATCCGGCGTCGGCTGGCCGCGTCCCGCTCCGCGCTGATGGCATCGGCATCGGCGGCCTCGGGGGTTCCGCCGGCGATGGAAGGATGGAGCGCGGCCACTCCGATCAGCACGTACTCGGCGAGGAAGAGGCCGTCCACCGCATTGCCGGTGGCGTAGCTGTTGTGCAGGACGAGGAGGTCGAAACCGAAGTCGGCGACGAACTCCGTGATGAGGGCGGCCGCGATGAGCTTGTGGAACGGAGCCCTCGAAACTCCGAACAGCAGGGAGCGGCACACGATGAAGATCAACGCGATGTCCATGATCGGATAGGCCAGGATGACCAGCTTGCCGAAAGTGGTGAGCGACGTGTCGTGGACGTACGAGTTCATCAGGAAGTGCCAGAGGAGGGCCAGGGCACCCAATGCGACGATGGCGGAATCGGCGTAGTCCTCTCTCCGGTACGAGCGGTTGGGGCTGCGGGTGAGCCTCAGCACACCTGCGAAGAGGAAGGGGTATCCGGCCAGGTAGAGAGCGTCGCAGACCGATGGGAACGGTACGGTTTCGTGGAGGGCGAGGAGGTAGTAGTTGTTGACGTCGTCACCCAGGGTGAGGCACAGCCCGCCGAGTGCCAGGAGGTACCAGGCCAGTCGGTCGCTGGGGCGGTGCACTCTGACGCCGATCAGGATGCACACCACCGAGGCGGTTCCGATCGCCGAGTAGAGGGCGTCCTGCCAGGCGGCACTGGGGAGGGCGAAGTACCCCGCGACGGCGGCCATGCCGCCGGCCAGGGTGTACTTCCACCCGTTCGACTTCAGGTTCATTCGGCCACCCCGCACTGCTCCTTGCCTTCCTATCGGCCCCGACTCGCGCCCGGTTGAGCCGCAATCGACCACCAGGGGAGCCCTGTTCAGGTGAGCGCCTCCGCCCAGCGGGCGGTGCGCACGCTACGGTGTCCTTCCGATGGCGACCATCCTCGACAAGCAGAAGACCGTCGACCTGCTCCGACACGAGTTCGCCGCCATCGCCGAGCTGTGTGCGACGTGTTCCGACGAGCAGTGGGACACCCCGACCTGCCTCCCCGGTTGGACGGTGCGGGACGTCGTGAGCCATGTGATCGGCACCGAGTCCATGCTGTCCGGCATCCAGCCTCCGGTCGTAGACATCTCTCGTCTCACCCACATGCAGAACCCCATCGCCGAGGCCAACGAGGTCTGGGTCGAGTCGATGCGCACGCTCGATGGGACGGAGCTGTGCGCCCGGTTCGAGGAGATCACGACGGGGCGGCTGGCTGCCCTCGACGCCATGACCCAGGAGGAGTTCGATGCCCCGTCGTGGACCCCGGCCGGCAACGACGAGACCTACGGGCGGTTCATGCGGATCCGGCACTATGACTGCTACCTCCACGAGCACGACATCCGGGCGGCACTGGGAATCGCGCCGCGCCCGGACGTCGAGGACATCTCCTCCGCACTGGACGAAGTCGCCACCGGCCTCGGGTACATCGTGGGACGAAGGGCGCGGATGCCCGACGGGTCTCGGGTGCGCATCGACCTGACCGGCCCGGTGCCCGCCACCTACCTGGTCGCGGTCGAGGGACGGGCCAACGTCGTCGCTTCCTTCGACGGTCCTCCGTCCGTGGGTCTCGAGATGCCGGCCATGCTCTTCCTGCGGCTGACCGGGGGTCGCCACGACGACGGACCCCTTCCCGACGAGGAGATCCGCTACACCGGCGACCGGGTACTGGGTGAGCAGCTGGTGGCCAATCTGGCCTTCACCATCTGAATCGGACTGCACCGAACCTGGCTGCCCGGTGGCGGTCGGCACCGGGCCGATCCGGCCCCCGCCTCACCAGGGCCCGTGCACCGGAACGTGCCCGGCCGGGCCCGACCGGTCACGTGGCGGGTTCGCCGCCGGCCAGGGCGGCCAGCTCCGGGCCCGAGAGCCGGTAGCCGGTCCATTCGTCCATGGGCTCGGCCCCCAGCGACCGGTAGAAGCGCAGCGCGGGCTCGTTCCAATCGAGCACCGACCAGTCGATACG
>PLHF01000105.1:0-6444 GCA_003138855.1 Acidimicrobiaceae bacterium
ACCCGCAAACGCGCCGACGATTCGGCGACCGACCGGTCTATCGGCAGCGGATCAAGTGCGAGCGCTTGAGTGAGCGTCGCCAGCCTCCGGTCACGGGTCTCGATGTTCGCTGCGGCCAACACGCCGACCTGGAGTTCGCCAACCATGATGACGGAGGTGGCCGACTGGGCCGGTAGATCCTGTTCGACGAGGGGACGGCCGGACTCCCGTGCGTCGCAGACACTGGTGTCCGCGACGCCTCGGTTCACCGGAGGACGTCGGTCGTATCGGACGACAGCTCACGCAGCTCGGCGGCAAGGGCAGGTTCCGCCTGATCGCCGATGACCTGACGCGGGAACTCCCTTCGCTACATCCACTGTGGTCGGGAGCCGACGGGCCCGAGCGCCGCTCCTGGGCGGCCGTCAACCGTGATCACCACGTCTTCGCCCGCCTCGGCTCGCATCAGCAGGCTACGAGTGTCGTTTCGGAGTGCACGAGAGGCGACCCCGACCATGCCACAACTGCCGCATCTGCGGTACGGCTCCCCTCTCATCGGTTTGCCGGCGACAGCGTGCGCCTGCGAGTGAGCGACCGGTAGAGCTCCATCGTGCTCGGGTGGACGGAGTCGAGCGGTTCGATGTCGTCGGCCACCAGTCTGACCAGCTCCGCCATTACCGCTTCGACTCCGGCGGGATTGCCCCCGAGGTCGGCCGCCCGCATCAACATCCGATAGAGGCGCTCGTCGTATGGGCTGACCAGGAGTCCTCTTCGGGCGGCCCACTCCGCTCCTCTGGGATCCCCCGCGCGCAGGCGGACCCCGGCAAACCGGCCACTCAGGTCCACCACGGTCGATTCGATGGATGGGCCGATACCCTCCAGAACCGGCCAGTCCGAGGACCGGAGTCCTTCGAACGGTCGCCCTCTCACCAGTTCCAGTGCTGATCGCCAGCTGTCGGGTTGATCGGTTGCGGCAAGCAGCGCAAAGCGGTCCCAGTCAGTCCCCACGGTGGGAGCCAGAGCCAGTCGTCCATGCGACCGAGGCAGGTGGTCGTGACCGTCACGCCCTTGGCCCAACGACCGTCTGGCCACCGATGCAGTCGAGTGGAGGCTCGAAGGGGCCATGACCCTGTCGGGCCAGAGAGCAGTCGCCCAGGCGTCACTCGAGGCTCCGTTGGGATGCAGTGCCAGGTACACCACAAGCTCCTGTGCCCATGCCCTGGTGAACTCCCGCGCGGCTCCGCGGATCTCGATCGGCCCGAGGACGCCGACCTCCACTTCATAGGTTCCGCTCTCTGCGTCAGACGGGATCGGGGGTGGCTCTGCAATCACCGGAACGGGGACGGTGACCTCACGCGTTTCTGCTCCGGGAGCGCTCTCGAATGCGACCGAGAGGCCAGCTGCTCGGCCTGGTCGTGGCGAGCCCGCCTCGAATCCTGCGGACGAGGCCACCGACTCGCGATCGATCGCCGCACCCAGGATCGCGTCCAGATCGGCAAGTTCCTCGACCGCTATCTGCTGGGGAAAGACCACGGATCCGATCAGTTCGAGCGGGGGCGAGTCTTCGGATGTGGAGAGTCGCAACGTATGCGACGCCTCGCCGTTGCCTCCAGCCGCAATCACGGCCATCCCTCCGGCGGCATGCGAGCCGACGTCGAGCAGGTCAGCGACCTGGCTCTCCGGTGTCGACGGGCCACAGATCACCACGAGTGGGTCCCATGTGCCAGTGGGTTCGAAACACCTCGCCTCGGCGAACGAGCGATAGTTCGCGTTCCGCAAGAGCGCCTCGGCCCTGAAACGACGGCACCACAGCTCGTGGATGAGGGCGGGAACGTCGGAGACCGCCCTCACCCGGTCGAAACGTCCGAATTCGGCCCCGAAGCCGACCAGGACCACATCGAACTGATCGGCCCAATGTGACGTGGCGAGCTCCAAGGCCAGCGCCCGCACCACCCCGTCACATTCCGAAGGATCTCCTTCCACGATCAATGACCCCAGAGCCTCCAGATTGACCAGGACCAAACCATCAACTGCACGTCCAGCGGTAACCAGCGTCGGAATCGGGAACCTCCCCTCACGTGGGCCGTTGCCACGATGCAGTGGGCGGCCCAGCGCCGACCGTTCGACCACCAGTGACAAGCCACCCACACCGATGGTGAATGGATCGGGTATCCGGGGAACGGTTCCATGTCCGTCGACCACCAGTTCGACCACGTCAGACGACACTCTGACCCCTGTGATCGTCGGGCCTTCGATACCCTCACCGCTCCAGAACCGGGCAAGCAGCCTGATCGAGCGCTCGATCGCGTCAAGAGAGTCTCTTCCATCGCCACTTCGAAGTCTCTGTTCGAAGAAACGACGAGACTGATCAGGCATCCTGATGAACGAACCCGTCTTGCGGTGGCGTTGCTGGACGCGCCTCAGTCGATCGATGAGGTCGACGACTCCCACACCGACGATCCCGCCTCCCACTGGGACGGCCGGGACAGTTGGGACAGACGGGACTGTGGGAACAGACCGGGCGGTTGGAATGGCCGGATCCATCGGTGCACCGGAACCATGGCCCTCCGGAGGTCCCGAACCCTGGATGCTGATGGTGTCAGGTACTCCGTCGGTGTCCGATGGCATCCAGCGAACCCCCGCGTGTGATGCAGGTGCGCCACTCACTATTTCCGCGACGCTCTCGCTCGGTCGAGCCGAAGGACTGGTGATCGGGCTGCTTTCCGGCGTCGGGGGTCGATCCACGCCGTCCGGATCGCCGTGCACCTGTCCGCCGGGCAATTTGAGCTGCCAACCCGGCTTGATCCAATGATCCCCCGTCAGGGCCTCTCCGTCGTGTTGCTCAACTCCGTAGTTGAGAGCTGCAAGCTCCTTCCATCGCAAGGCCGACCCCAGTCTCTCCTCGGCGATCGACCACAGAGTCTCTCTGGGGAACACCGTGTGGACCGTCTCCGTTTGCAAGGGCCCCTCGGAACTCTCGGACCCTGGCGGTCGTCCTCGTTCTCCTCGACCGTTCGCCGAAACGGGTACGAATCCATTCGACTCGCCACCCATCGGCCAGCGGTCCGAAGCATCGGCATGTGCCGGGCTGAAGCTCTTCGTCTCGATACCACGGGCCTGCGATCGCCAGGCACGACCGACACCTGGGACGCTGTCGGCATCCGGAGCCTCGACGGAAACCGAGCTGGATCCCTCGGTTGCCGGCAATGCCGCACCAGTTGATGCCGCACCTCTTGACGCACTCTCTGCCTCGCCCGTCGCCTGCGTCCATCGTTCAGCTCCCAGGGGATGGCGAGCGAACGGGCTGTCCGCGACCGGAACGAGTTCCGGAAACGGCGACAAGGCATGGCTGTTCGCGGGGTAGTCGTCGATGACCCGGAGGGCGTAGACCCGGCCGGTGCCGGTGCTACCCGTCACTGGTGCTGGTGTCCGTGGACTCGGGGCACCCCGACCCGTGCCCGCGAACGCCAATGCCGTACCAACCAGGCAAGCGGCGACCGCCTGCATGGTTCTGCTGGCGGGCAGGCGTGTAGACGACCGTCCCGTGATCCGAGCCCTCACCTCGAGCACGACACAGACGGTCATCCAGGCCCAAAGGATCCAGGCGAGGACCACTGCCCCCCGTTCGAGCCAGTGGGCGACCAGCAGAGGGTCGAAGGGCTGTCGCGACGTCATTGCCTTCCGACCTTGTTCGTAGGCGCCGTGACCGAGTGGAGGGCCAGCTGCGGTGCACAGGGCGATGGGCACGGCGACAACGATCGCCGCCAGCACGAACGTCGAAAGAGTCGACCAGAGCCACCGCTGGCTCCTGGCGGCAGCAGGCAAGATATTCCTGCTCATCTCGAGCCCTCGGTCACACCTTGGACATCCACCGCTGACGCAGATGCAGAGACCTGCAGGGACTGGATCCCGATGACCCCCAGGATCACGGTGGGTATCCGATAGTGGATCTGAACGTTCACGACTCCTGATGACGCTGTCGCACTGCCCGGGTGTCCAGAAGCGACGGTGAACGCCTCCGCTGCGGCGACTGCAGCCTGATCATTGAGTTCGACGGAACCGGACCTCAGCGCATCCACCGACAAGGCACCGGCGCCCGCCCGAGCCGCCTGTTGTGCTTCGTCACTGGCAGCCTGTTGGGCGGCCAACGCCGAACCACCGTCGAGGACCAGGCCCATGAGAGCGAAGACGGCAACAAGCAACAGCACGACGAATGCGCTGAGAGATCCATGCTCGAACTCCCCTGTTCGAGACAGTGTCCGACCGGGAACAGCGGCCGACTGCTCAAGCGTGGCGATGGTGGGCCGTCTCATCTCATGCGAAGCCATCACGGTTTCACCCGATCGCGCGGTACGGGTCGATGGGCGCAGTGGCCGATGCAGTGACCGTCGTGCTAGAGGGAATCCCGGGAATGGAGACGCCGGACAGATCGACTTGGCACGCGACAGTCACCGTCACGTATCCCCCGGGATAGAAGTGGCTGGTGTCGGTATCGATCTGCGAATGGGCACAAGTGTGATTGCTGGCGAAGATTCCCACGGCTGCGGTCGCCGCAGCGCCCCACTGCGCAGACCCCGTGTTTGGCAGGACGGCGGCCGCCTCCGCTCCGGCTCTTGATGCCTCGACCACCTGTTGGCGAGCTTCGGACACACGCCCGAACGCCAGGGCCGCCAGTCCGAGAGCGAACAGCACCGGCGTGAGGACCACCAGTTCCACGGTGAGACTTCCCAGTTCTCCACGCGTCCGCCCCATTCTCATTCGGATGGGGCAAATGCCTTGAGTTCTCATGCAAGGTCTTCCTCCAGTTGAGACGTTGTTCCTGGCAGCAGCGGCGTGATCAGAGATTCGAGACATCCGACTGTTTCTCGGCTTTACCCGGTAGCCTTCGAGAATCATGATGATCTGTCGACCATGGTGAACTGAACAAACCATGGGTTTGGCGGTCGTGCGATCGATGGGCACGGCGCGGAGCATGCGCACAGTCACCGATCTCGAGGACCTCGAGCAGGAGCTGGTCGACCAGTACTGCCTCGCCATGGCCGGAGCGGGCACCACGGATCGCCATATCGCTGGCGAGCGCGGCATGTTGTTCGAGTTCGTGAGGTTCCTGGGGCGTCCGTTGTGGAGCGCTACTCCGGAAGATGCTGACGCCTTCATGGTGTCGCTGCGACAGAGCAAGCAGGCCAAGGCCACCGTGCAATCGAAGGCCGGTGCGCTGACCCGGTTCTTCGAGTTCGTCATCGCTCGGTATCAAGGAGATGTCCAAGCGATCGCCGGTGTGGTCGTCGTGCAACCGATCGATGAGTTCAACCGACCGGCCAAGGCATCCGGCTTCGGGGCACCGCGGGTGCCCCCGTCCAATGCCGAGATCGACGTGCTGTTCGACGCGTGGCGAGCTGCGCTCCCCGGGATGCGCAAGTACCTGCCCGCTGCTCGCGACTACATGGCCGCGTCGCTGTGGCGGCGCATCGGGCTTCGCATCAATGAGACGGCGATGCTGGATCTGCGCGACTGGCGTCCGGACCTCGGCGAGCACGGCAAGCTGCACATCCGCTATGGAAAGGGCAGCCGAGGCCGAGGACCCAAGACCAGGCTGGTGCCCGGCATCAACTCGGTCGACACCCTCATGGACTGGTGGCTGTGCGATGTCCGCCACCAGTTCGGCGACGACTGGGAGGACCTCGACGCACCACTGCTGCCGTCCGAACGCCGGGACCCCGACACGGGGCGGTGCGGCCGGGTCGGCACCAACGCGCTGCGTGTGGGAATGGCCGACTCCGTGAACCGATGGCTTCCCAGCTGGTCGGGACGACTGACGCCTCACGGCATGCGTCACTTCTGTGCGTCGTCGATGTACGCGCACGGGGTCGGCCTCAAGGCCATCCAAGAGCTGCTCGGTCACGAGTGGCTGTCGACCACCACCGGCTACATCCACGTGCACGCCGACCACATCGAACACGCCTGGGAACAGGCGAGCGACCGGATCGCCACCCGGCTCGAGAGCAAAGGAGTCTGAACCGATGCAATGGAACTTGCGCATGAAGGCCGCCGAGGCCGGTATCTGGAAGTCGACGGAACTGCGTCGCCAGCTGGCCGATGCGGGCCTGGTGATCTCGGCGGGGAAGATGTCGGCCCTGTGGACCGGCACTCCCACCAGCATCCGCCTGGACGACCTCGACGTGATCTGCGCGGTGTTGGAGTGCGCGCCGTCAGACCTGCTGTTGCCCGAGCCCGACAAGGTCACGGCCGCGGCCAAACCAGCCAAGGAGGCGGCGAGTGGGGCGGCAGGGCCACGTCGGACAGCACCCCGGTTGGGTCGCCAACGCTCGACCCCGCCGATGTGAAAACACCCCGCAACTGTGAGGGTTGTGGCACCAAGCCTGTCGCCACCAAGAAGCACCGGTTCTGCTTCAACTGCGAGCCCGGCGGACCGTTCGAACCGCCGCCCTGCAAGGCTTGCGGTGCCAC
>PLHF01000105.1:6497-6618 GCA_003138855.1 Acidimicrobiaceae bacterium
CATGGCGTCGAAGAGGCCAAGAGAACCGCTCGAGCTCCTCCGTCGGAACCGGCACGGACAACAGCTGTTCATTGCCGACGTCGGTCGCATCTCGATGGTGTCGCCTCGGCGTCACGAACCT
>PLHF01000110.1 GCA_003138855.1 Acidimicrobiaceae bacterium
TCCAATCGAATATGCGGCAGAAAACCCCGAACACCGGTTCCGTGGGACAAGCGAATACCGATTACAACGCCCAGTCGTCAACGACCGTCAGGTCGGTGAACTCCGGAGCACCTTCGAAGATCTCCATCATGGTCGCCCTAGCGGCCTGAAGTCCCTCCTGGCGTCGGGAGTCGCTCTCGCGCTCCCGAGCTTGCTCTTCGCTCTCGAAGACAACGAACATGATCACTCGGCTCGGATCCTTCGTGTCTCGGGTTGCTGTCGAGTGCACGAGACCTGAACCCGGCTGTTCAGCTGCCCGCAACTGAGCGACCAGCTTCGGTAGGTCGTCTTCCCTGCCTGGCTTCAAGCGCGTCGTGATCATTTGTGCCCACATATCGACGACCTTTCCTAGTGTCCTGAGTCAACGATTCGCGTCAGATATCTGCTGAGGGATTCGAGGATCTCGTCGGCGGTCTTGTGCCACACGTAGGGACGGGGGTGCTCGTTCCAGGTTCCGACCCAGTGCGTGATGGAGTCGGCGAGTTCCTTGACGCTTCGGTGGGTGCCCCTTCGGATCGACTTCTCGGTGATCTCGGCGAACCATCGCTCGACCAGGTTCAGCCAGGAGCTGGACGTCGGGGTGAAGTGGATGTGGAACCTCGGATGCGCGAGCAACCACTTCTTGATGGCCGGGGTCTTGTGGGTCGAGTGATTGTCGATCACGATGTGGACGTCGAGCTCCTTGGGCACCGACTTGTCGATGAGCGACAAGAACTTCTTGAACTCGACGGCCCGATGTTGGGCGGTCAGCTGGTGGGTGATCTCCCCGGTGGCCAGGTTGAGGGCGGCATAGAGGTCGATGGTCCCGTTGCGCTTGTAGTCATGGCTCCGGCGTTCGGGCACTCCGGGGAGGAGAGGGAAGATCGGCTGAGTGCGGTCGAGCGCCTGCACCTGTGTCTTCTCATCAACGCAAAGAACAACGGCATGGTCGGGCGGGCACATGTAGAGCCCGACGACATCGCGCACCTTGTCGATAAAGAGCGGGTCCGATGACAGCTTGAACGTGTCGACCAGGTGGGGCTTCAACCCGAAGGCCCGCCAGATCCGGCTGATCGCCGACTGGGACATGCCCGTCGTCTTGGCCATCGACCGCGTCGACCAGTGCGTCGCGTCATCAGGTTTCTCTTGCAGTGTCTTGACCACGACGGCTTCTACATCCTCGTTGGTCACCGTGCGCGGAGATCCGGGTCGGGGCTCGTCGACCAGCCCATCGAGTCGCTTGACGACAAACCGGCTCCGCCATTTGCCGACCGTCGCCTCGGCCACACCCAGACGTGCGGCCACCTCACGATTGGTCGGCCCCTCGGCACAGGCCAACACAATCTTCGATCGCAACGCGAGGGATTGGGGACTCTTCGGCCGGCGCGCCCATCGCTCGAGCGTCTCTCGCTCGTCGTCGGTGAGTACCAGCAGCTTCTTCGGGCGTCCGGGTCTTGGCATGTGCACCTCCATGGTCACATGCCAGAACGCGCCCCCCAAGTTGGAAATTCCCCCTCAGAGGATATTTCTTGTGAATTGGCGACTCACAACACTAGATGGTGATGCGCAGACTAATCCTCCGAGAATCTGTTTGCGCTTGCCTGGCGGGACCGGCCACGGCGCAGGGAGGGCATGGGGCCGACTGCCCCCGATCGGTCGGTGGGACAACTAGTTCTGTTCTGAAGGGTCCGCGTCACTAGCTACGCCCGCAATCAGTAGGAGTGTCCCTACTAGCGAAGTCTGGCCGCCAGCAGTTGCGATTGCTCACGCAACGCCTTGACCTTCGGACCAGGCGCCAAACTTTCGATGACGAAGGCCAAGTCAGCCACGATTCTTGACAACTCCGCTAGATCCTTGCTCGATTCTTCGATGTGGATGTTGCCGAACGGCAATGCGACGTTCACCTTGTTCGTAGGAGCAACAACCTCCGGTGCTGAGTGTGCCTTGGGGAGTGGTACCTCAAGATCGTCATCGGTCATCACGCCACCTCCAGTGGGGAAGCACGCATTGTCCAAGGCGTCAGCCCGCTCCACCAGCGACTCGGCCTGCCCAGAACGCCGGGATTGGGTGCCTTGAAGCCTTCGAATGGTCGAAACCACCTTGGCGATTTACTCTGTCCGCTGAACCGGTGATTGCCGATCCCGAAGGGGGTGCTGTGGAACGCATCGAGGCGGACATACTCATCCCGGGCCGCGGAGAGCCCATACTTGACGGGTGCGTCGTGCTTGACGGGCCCACCATTGCGTACGCCGGACCGACCGCTGAAGCGCCCGCCACGCCGGGCGCGGGGATCTACCGGGTCGCCGCGGTACTGCCAGGCCTATGGGACTGCCACGCGCATTTCATGGGCGTATTCACCCCGGATCTGGCGGAACTGGCCACCAATGCTCCCGCCTTGACGGCCATGCGTGTGGCCAGGGACGCCGCGGTCGCTCTCCGTGCCGGGTTCACGAGCGTCCGCGAGGTCGGGGGACTCGGGGTGTGGGTGGGCCGCGCGGTGGTGGAGGGCACGGTCAAGGGTCCCAACGTGTTCGGGGCCGGAGCGGTGCTCAGCCCGACCGGTGGTCATGCCGACCTACACATGTACCCCGTGCACTGGGTCTGTGATCTCGCGGACCGCATCGGGATGCTCCGGCAGTGCGACGGCGTGCCCGAGTGCCTGCGAGCCGTCCGGCTCCAACTGCGCGAGGGAGCCCGGCTGATCAAGGTGTGCGCTTCCGGCGGTGTCATGAGCCAGGTAGACGATCCGATCCACCAGCAGTTCAGCCACAACGAGCTGCGCGCCATTGTTGAGGAGGCGGGCCAGGCCGAACGAATCGTGGCCGCTCACTGCCACGGCAAGCCCGGCATCATGGCCGCGCTCGAAGCCGGTGTCCGCACCATCGAACACGGGACGTACCTCGACGACGAGTGCGCTGAGGCCATGCTGGAGTGCGACGCGGTGCTTGTGCCGACCCGTCTGATCGTCGAGGAGTTCCTCGCCTACGGGGCGGCGGCCGGAATGCCGGACTATGCGCAGCGCAAACTACTTGCAGTCGCCGACCGCCACGCGGAGGCGATTGGAATTGCGCACGAACACGGAGTGCGTATCGCAGCGGGGACTGATGTCGGCGGATCCGGCACAACGACCCCAGCCCGGTGGGGCCAGAACGGTGCCGAGCTCGGCTACCTCGTCAAGCATGGGCTCTCGGCGCTCGAGGCGATCGAGGCGGCAACCGCGACCGCACCATCAACACTGGGCCCCCAGGCACCCCAATCCGGACAGCTCCAGCCCGGTTACGACGCGGACGTCATCGCCCTCTCGGGTGATCCCAGCGTCGATATCGGAATCCTTGCCGACCCCACCAATGTGACCCACGTGTGGCGAGGCGGTGAACGGATGAAAGCACCAGGCGAATTGAGCCCGGTGTGACCATCGGCAGAGCCGGCTACGCACACATCCTTTCGGGTGGTTGCGCGCGGCGCTCGAGCGGGGCAGAAGATTGAGACTGCTCCTCCGCCCTCAGGTGCCTCCTATCGATGCTCCTATGGACTGTCAAGGGCTAAATGTTCCATCGGGAGGTTGTTGTAGACCTCCCGTGCGATGTAGCGCTTGAGGCAGCGGATCGCTTCCTTCTTGGTCTGGCCTTCCTTCATCCGTCGGGCGATGTACTCACGGGTTCGAGGGTCCGAGACCATCCGGGTGATCACGATGTGCCAGAGCGCGGAGTTGGCCTGACGGTCTCCGCTGCGGTTGAGGCGGTGGCGTTGGTTCTTGCCACTACTGGCATCGATGGGACTGGTGCCGCAGAGGTGGGCGAAGCTCGCTTCGTTGCGGAGTCGCTCCGGATTGTCTCCGGCGGCCACTAGGAGCGCAGAGGCGATGTCGGTTCCGACTCCGGAGAGGGCGGAGAGCTCGGGTGCGGTCTCTTTCACCATTGGCTTCAAGACGGCATCGATCTCTTTGATCTCCTCCTCGAGTTCGATGGCCCGACGCGCCAGCATCCGCAGTGTCAACTTGTTGATCGACACCAGGTCCCGTTTGGTGCCCGGTCGATAGGACGAGGCCCGCTCCAGCATCCGGTAGACGTTGAGGTGTCTGAGGTCGGCGCGGACGCAGTCGGGCCCGGTCGAGATCAGGCTGCGCATCTGGTTGAGGGCCTGGGTCCGGCCCTTGCGGGCCGAGGCTCGAGCGACCCGTAATACCCGCATGGCCTCGACGTTTCCGTCCCTGGTCTTGGCCTCACCGGTGGCATCGCCTCCTTGGGCGGCCCGGGCCGCCGAGATGGCGTCTTCGGGGTCGGACTTCCCGTGCCGGCGTCGGCGCTGGCGGTTGGGACGGTCGACCTCGACCACCCGGACGCCCTCCGAATGGAGGTGCCTGGTGAGCCCGGCACCATAAGACCCGGTGCCCTCGACGCCCAGCAGCTCGACGGTGCCGAAGCTCCGCAGCCAGGTCAGCAGCTTGTCGTAGCCCTTGGGCGTGGTCTCGAAGGACTCGACTCCGAGGAGCGCTCCTCGCTCGTCCAGGGCGGCTGCAACGTGCACGTCGAGGTGCGTGTCGACCCCGCCGGTGATCTGCCGTGCCAAAGTGGTCATTGTCATCCCTTCGTTCCAATCGGGTGGGGTGGCACCACATCAATCGGGACGATGGACAAGACAGCGACGGGCCTGTGCGGCAGGCTCCTATGAGGTCACTCCGTCCGACCGAGCGGTGTCGGGTGAATGTCCGAGCCGGGCCGACGAATCGATATCAAGACAGTCCCAAGGGACGTCAGCCGGTTCATTTGAGTCAGACCTGGCTCGGGCATCCACCCTCACGCTGACCGGTTCCCCCGCCGAAGTGGTGGATCAGATCAACGCCCGGTTCAATCCTCGCTGCCGGTTGTGCCCCTGCCCCCGACCAGCAAATCGGGGGCACCCGCACCCGAGCGGTATTCGGGTGCGGTCGCCCATCTGCACAGTGTCCAGGATCGAGGGTCAGCCATCGATTCCCATCATCCGTGACGTCGCCCTCGCGACGTCGCCATCAGGAGCAATGAGCGTGCGAGTCGACTCGAAGTGGTCTGCCGAGATGACGAGGAAGGGCTCGGCACTACCACCGGCGGCGGCGACGGCGTTCGCCATACGTTCCGAGTCGGCGAGATACCCTGGCATGTCGTTGTCGCCAGCCGCACGTGATGCGCTGGGCCTTCTGGGCCAGATCGAACCGGAGTTCGAAGAGACCCTCGCCGAGCGACCGCGATCGCGGCATCCGGATAGCGGCACCACGCTCAGCCAGATACTCGATCCGAGTAGCAACCGTGGCGAATTGACCAGCCGGGAGCGACTCCAAGCACCTTTCGACCTCTGGCTCCAGCTCGATCGACCATGGTGACACCACAAATGATGTCACTAGCCGGGGCGCGAATCAGGGGCTTCTATCTCCACTCTCCGAGCGGTGAAAGTCGGATCGTCGATCAGGTGTGACGGTCAGGGGCGCGCCAGGCATCGAGGACACGCTGGATGTGGGATCTCACCTGATCGCGTGCCTCAGCCCGTGGGACCCCGGACATGAGGAGTTGGTCATAGCCGGTATCGCGGTGACGCACCGAGGCCACGACAGCGACCGTCACCGCATCGGAGTCCAGCGCTCGGCCGGCAGCACTCCGGCCAACCCGTCCACTACCCCGGGATCCGGCATGGGCGGCTATGGCCTTGGCCCTTTCCTCCGGACAGCCCGGGAAAAGTCGAGTGATCTCATTGCCGAGAGAGTCCTGGAAGGCCTCGTCCTGAAACGATCGGTGTTCGGCCTGGCGCAGGCGGCGCCTGTTCCGCGCCTCCTCGTCGGCTAAGCAGGCAGCTTCGGCCTGGGCGAGTGCTTCCACTTCGACGAGGATCCCCTGGCGCTCGTAGCGGCCCCTTGAGCGACTGAACCGCACCACGACTGCTGCGAGTCCGCTCGCCTTCTTCGCTCGCCGGGTGAGTGCCGCGTCACCCGCAGGCAAGAAGACCAGTTGGTCGAGATCTGCACACGCAAGGCAAAGTGGTCCATCGCCCTCCATGAACAGCAGGTCGCCGGCGCCACCGCATTCCGTGCAGCTCCACTCCTTGAGTGGTGAGATCACGACCAGGTCCGGAGCCCGGGCCTGTTTCTCCACCAGGCGTACCTTCTTGGCCTCGGAGAGCTCCGGAGAGCTCCAATGGGTTCTGTAGGCGGCTTCGATTCCTGGGTCACCGCTCTTCGAGAATCGCAACGGCCGGTGGTCTCTGGAGCGCGACAAGTAGGCGGTCTCGCTGGGCGTCAGCCCCTCGCTCTGGGCCCAGTGGCGAAACGTGGCCACGGCTGTCGAGATCTTCGAGAGACTGGCCGTGACCTGGCGCTCCAGATAGTCGCGGCCCTGACGCCACCGATCGACCTGGGGTGTCGTCAGCCATCCCATGCCGACCAGTACGTCTATGGCAGTTGCATATTGATGGTCGGCCAGTGCGGCTTCGGCCGCTTTGATCACCCGTTCTTCGAGCTTGCTCGGGACCGCTGTGGCCATAGGCAAGAGTTTCGATCAGACGGACGCAAATGTCCATCGACCGTGGTCTCTGGGACGGACATCGGCAGTGCGACCGTGGCGCCATGAGGAACGACGGCCTGTGTCACCTTCAGATCAGAAGGGCTTTGGGAGCGCGGCCTGGTGGTCACCCGAGTCACATCCTGCCGAGCGAGGTTCGGGGCGGGCTGAGAGCAATCAGCTCAAGTTCGACGGACCTGTGAACGTACCTTGCTCGGCAACGAGAACTCGAAGAATCGCCGCGTCCTCGACGAACATCGAAGCGAGTTGTGCCATAGCATCAGGTACCAGGTCGTATGAGGTCACCGCTTCCTGGCCGATCATCTCCGCGGTGGCATCCAGCAGTCGCGCGCTTCGAGTCAGCGCAGCCTGAGGAAGCGACACTGCGGCGCAGGCAGTATCGGAGCGTTCGTTCAGAATCTGTCCAAACAGAGAGACCATTTCGAGCGCACCATGAACGCCAACAGTGTCCCGAATGTCGACCCTGACGTGAGCTGCTTCGGCCAGGGCGGCCAGGGTGCGTCCGACAGTCGGGATGCCAACTCTGATGTTGCGCGGCTGCCCGAATAGGTTTGCCCCGGGCTGCTCGTCTGCGAGCTCGACCGCCGCATGCCGTGCAAGCTCTCGAAGCGCGTCCTCGGTCATGTACTGGCGGGCACTCTGTTCGGAGATACCCATCTGGCTGACAACGATCGCAATTCGTTCTCGGATGAGGTCAGCGACTGGCGCTCGTCCGATGACGAGGTCGAAGTGATCGAGTCCCTCGACAACCACATCGACAAAGGCCTCTATCCAACCCTGGCCTGAAAGGTCGAGGCGGTCATAGATCTCGCTCCGCCGGAGCCGCTTCGTTCGAGTAGGGGCGCGGTTCACCTCAACCGCAACGGCTCTCGTCAGCACCTCGAACTCTTCATCGGAGCCCGACAGCTCCACCCCATCGGGGTGAGGCCGGGCTCGATAGAGCATGCGCTCGCATTCCCGGTCGGCGATCAATTCGTCCAGCAACAGCTGATATTCCGTCCGCGAGATCACCGCACGAACGGGACTCCCCTTTGAGCCGGTGGAGGAGATCGCTGACAAATCGTCATCCGACCCTCGCCACCCATCGATGACTCCAGCCTCCCGGCACTCCGGGCACTCCCAGTGGATGCGTGGGGGATCCTCCTCACGACCCACAACGAGAACTCCAGGACAGGGGATCCGGCCAGGACGCCGGCGGCACGGGAGAGCGGTGGCGTGGGGTCCCGTCCCTCCACGAGCTGTCGCGGCTCGCGTGATTCGACGCAGGTAGCGAGCCAGCCGCAATGCTGAAGCGGGTGCCTCCGGGTCGAATTCGAGGCCCTCGAAGTGGCGAAGATGGGTGGTGTGGAACACTCGTTCAGACGATAGCTACTGGAAAGAGTCGCGCCTTCCTATCCGTGAGGTTCACTGCTCATCGGCAGGTTCTTTGTGTCTACCTATCGACGGTGGCTGTGTCGACGAGTCCCTACGGCAGCCGCCGAGACCAATTATCGCCTCCGAGCCGGCGTTTAGGGGCAGGTCCTTTGGCTCAGATGCCCTCCTTCACAAGGCGCTTCAGCGCCCTGATGTATCCGTGTGTACCGACCTTCTGGATGCCTCGGCTCAGCGGGCCAAGATTCTGGACGATGGCCTCACCAGGTCGATCGAATGCCCTGATCTCAAAGCGCACCACTTGATCGTCGGAAACGGACACGATGAACGAACCCTCACCTTGTTCGGGATGCCCTGGGAGTGTCCCGTAGGCAAATCCCCATCGATGCGACTCGTCCAAGACCTCAACGATGCGACAAGGTGCAGCTACGGCCAGCAGAGGTGTTCCCAGCGTCACGATCACGGTTGCGCCCACCACGATCTCGGCATTCTTCGGAAACACTTGGATGCCGGGCAGCCGATGCGCGGC
Organism: Acidimicrobiaceae bacterium; assembly: GCA_003138855.1. GTDB lineage: Bacteria > Actinomycetota > Acidimicrobiia > Acidimicrobiales > RAAP-2 > Bog-756. The sequence goes on from PLHF01000110.1 coordinate 8,464, forward strand.
ACGAAGGCCCTCGGACTGCCCTGGCAAACGTGTCCGTCCGTTGCCCCAGTTCGGCCTCGTAGCGATCATTGTGGTAGCCGCTCGGCTCTATTTTAGCCAGCGTGAACCCAATCTCGGAATACGTGGGCTGGGCCGTGTGAAGCTGCGTCACCATCCGGACCATGGGCGCAGTATTTGAAGGCCGCACGTACCTCAACTGGCAGCGCCTTCAGCCTCGGTCATACCTTGCAGGCCGGAGTCCCACCAGGAAGCCGGCAGCGGTGGCGAGCCACCAACCGATAACCCAGCGGGGCGACCCAGGAGATCGGCGGGAAGAGAAGGATCCATCCAGCAAAAGCCCAGGGGCCTTGCGTAGCCACGAGCGCACGGGCAACGGCACGGGACCCTCCCTCCACACGGCCACCATCGATCCACCACGCCGATCGAGCAAAGTCGTCATGGCTCAACTTCATCTCCGCAGCGCTCTCAACTGAAAGCTGCTGCCACGGGACTGCTCTAGGTGAATCTGCACCGGCCCAGCGTCGGGACACCCAGTTTGCAGATGTCGTGCAGAAGCCGCAGTCACCGTCGTAGATCAACGTTGGGCGACTGACTTCCACACCCAGATGCTACCGGCGGACCTAGACAACGGATCCGTCCTCCTGTCATCAGGATTGCAAAGTGGGTCACACTCCCGGTGTTGGGGGACAGGCCCCCCCAGGATTCCCGACTGAATCCTCGGCATTCTCAAACTGTCAGCTGACGAGTCACTCGGGTGGCAAGGGCAATGCAAACCGGTCGGTCGTGTGTCCATTCGGGCCCGTACCCTGGTACGCGACTGTCATCCGAGAGAAGAGATTGCCCACCGAGGTGTCCTCGACGCCCGAAAGTGAGATCGACGCGGGATACATCTCGATGGTGCCACTGGCACAATTTGGTGTACAGGTATTCTCCCAGACCTTGCCATTTCCGCTTGCGCTAGAGGGTGTCCAGCTAGTCCACACAACGTCCTGGACGCCGATGCCATTGTCTGCGCAAGCCACGGAAATCGACGTTGGCTCAACTTGCGTCTGAGGCGGTGGAGCGGTGCAGTCGGCGATGACTCTTGGCAGATCTGATGTCGGTACGGAAGAACTCGACGTCGTCGTGCTTGAAGGCGTCGATGTTGTGGTCGTCGCGCCGGTCAAAGAAGTCGTGGTCGACGAGGGTCGGGTGGTAGTCGGAGAGTTCCGGCTCGCTTGGCCGGAACCGCCTCCACATGCCGCAAGAGTGGCTACGACCGCCAGAGCGAGGACCGTCCCAATCGACTTCATTGGCCACGGACGGAGACTCATTGGGACAGTATGCGCCGCACGAGTGACCACGTTGCAGTCCGTAGGTGCCTTGAGGGGTA
>PLHF01000120.1 GCA_003138855.1 Acidimicrobiaceae bacterium
CCTAGGAGGATCCCCTTGTGGCGACCGGTGTGTGCTGACGGAGTAGCGGATATGGTCCGTATGCCGTGGAGCTTGAGGGGCGAATCGTGGCCGCTCCGTTCCGTTCCCACCAATCGCCGGGGAATCGCCCTGACTGCCCGGCGGGGGTGGTCGGAGGACATCACCCAGCTGTATCCGACTTACCGAACGCCACCTCGATTTCGAGGCCACCCTCGGGACGGGCATGTGCGGTGACATTGGCCCCGTGAGCTTCGGCGATTGCCTGGACGATGGCCAGGCCAAGCCCGTGTCCATCAGTGTGGCGGACACGCTCGCTGCCGATCTGTTGCAACGGCTGGAAGAGCCGCTCGACCTCAGCAGGTGGCACTACCGGACCGGTGTTGTTCACTGAGAGTGTCGCCCCCCCGGGGGCGGAGATCGTCGAGATCTCGACCTTGCCTCCTGTCATGTTGTGGCGTACTGCATTGTCCACGAGGTTTGCCACCAAGCTCTCGACCAGTCTGGGGTCGCCAAGTGCTGGGGCCGTGACGATGCTGGCGTCGATGTGGACACCTCGGCGTTCCGCCTCTTGCCGACGCCCGAGGAGCACGGTTTCGGTGACCTCGCCGAGGTCGAACGGCTCCCACCGCTCAATGCCCCGCTCGCTCGTCGCCAAAGTGAGGAGGGCATCGATGAGCCGTTCTTGTTGCTCGCCGAGCTGGAGCGCCTCTTCGCACGTTGCGCGCAAGTCTTCGGTAGTGGCGTCGGCGTCCGCAAGGGCGACTTGAAGGAGCGTCCGCTGGCCTGCCAGGGGGGTCCGTAGTTCGTGCGAGGCGTTGGCCACGAAGTGGCGCTGGGCGTCAAAGGAGGCTTCAAGTCGCCCGAAGAGATCGTCGAGTGTCCTACCGAGCTCGCCGAGCTCGTCCGCTGGACCGTCAAGTCCGAGACGCCGATGCAGGTTCGTGGCCGAGATCTCCTGTGCTGTCGTGTTCATGGAGCGAAGCGGCCGCAGGAACCGGCCGGCGATCCACCATGCGAGCCAGAGCGCGATCACTACGGCGATCAATCCCACGATGGCCGGCCCGACCTCGAATTGGTGGCTGCTCGCGACGCTGGGTGATCCGGCGGAGCGGTGCCCGCCGCTGGTGCCAGGGGCGACTCCCGCACTGTGGCGAACCAAGAAGCCGGAAGCGCCGAGCACGGCGGCGACCAGTGCGGTGAAGAGCCCGGTGTAGAGCACCGTCAGCTGGACGCGGAGTGGTGGTCGGCGAAGGCTGTCTTTCGTCAGCAACGTGCGGACGTTCATCGTGACACTCCGATCCGGTAGCCGACTTCGCGCACGGTCTCGATCAACGGCGGCTCGCCGAGCTTGGCTCGTAGCCGGCGAATTGTCGTTTTGACCGCGGTGGTGAAGGGGTCCGCCGCGTCGTCCCAGACCCGTTCGAGGAGTTCCTCGGTGGAGACCACTCGGTCGCCCGATGCGAGGAGGCACTCGAGGACAGAGAACTCCTTCGGGCTGAGTTCCAGTCTCCGACCCCCTCGCAAGGCGACCCGGCGGCTGGGATCGAGCACCAGACCTCCAGCTTCGAGCATCGGCGGTGCCGCGGGCGTGGCCCGACGCCCAAGGGCGCGTATCCGGGCCACTAGCTCGGCGAAGTCGAATGGCTTCGACAGGTAGTCGTCGGCACCTAGTCCGAGGCCACCGACCCGGTCCTTGACGGTGGTGGCGGCGGTCAGCATCAGCACTCGGCTTTCCGAGCCCCCAGCCACAATCTGCCGGCACACTTCGTCGCCGGGCACGCCGGGCAGGTCTCGGTCCAGGACCACCACGTCGTAGCGGGTGATCGCCAGATGTCCCAGCGCGTCGTTCCCGTTGAGGACTACATCGACCGCCATACCTTCGCGGCGAAGCCCGGTCCCGATCGAGCGGGCCAGAACCTCGAAATCCTCGACGACCAGCACTCTCACGACGGTTCTGCCTTCCGCTTCCAATGGGTGAGGGCGGCATCCAGTTCGGCGATGGGGCGGCATGACATCGGTTCAACCATGACATGACCCAGGTGTCAGCCCGGTGTCAGCCGCTGACACCGGGCTGACACCTGGCATGTCGTACAACCCCTTGAACGCAATCGCGACGGAAGAGGACGGACGACCACGTGAGCGAGCCAATCATCGAAGTTACCGACCTGCACAAACGGTTCGGGTCGGCCGTGGCCCTCGACGGCATGACCTTCACCGTCGCGCCCGGCCGGGTGACCGGCTTCGTCGGCCCCAACGGAGCCGGCAAGTCCACCACCATCCGGGTGATCCTCGGCCTCGACGCCCCCGACGAGGGGACTGCCCTGGTCTGCGGACAGCCATACCAGCACCTGCAGCGGCCGCTCAACCAAGTCGGTGCGCTCGTGGACGCCGCCGCCCTCCAACCCAGTCGCACCGGACGTAATCACCTGTTGTGGATGGCCCGCTCGCAGGACATGCCGACCAGCCGGGTCGACGAAGTGATCGAGCTGGTCGGCCTGGGCTCTGCGGCACGGCGCAAGGCCGGCGGATACTCCCTTGGCATGCGCCAGCGTCTCGGCATCGCTGCTGCACTACTCGGCGACCCGCCAGTGATCATCATGGACGAGCCCTTCAACGGCATGGACCCGGAGGGGATCATATGGATGCGCCGGCTCCTCCACTCGATGGCCGTAGAAGGACGAGCCATCCTCGTCTCCAGCCACCTGATGAGCGAGCTGCAAGACATGGCCGATCACGTTTTGGTGATCGGTCGCGGCAAGGTGCTCGCGGACGCCAGTGTCGACGAGTTGATTGCCCATGCGTCGGGCGACCAAGTCCTTGTTCGCACGTCGGCAGCGTCCGAAGCCGCGGGGGCGCTGCAACGTGCTGGAAACGCAGCGAGGGTCATTGACGGGAACACCATCAGCGTCTCGGGACTCGAAGCGCAGCACATCGTCGAAGTCCTCAGCCAGGCCCAGATTCCCTTCTCCGAGGTCACCGCCCAGCGGGCCAGCTTGGAGGACGTCTACCTCCAACTCACCAGCGGCGAAGCCGAGTTCCGGGCCAGCTCGGACAGGAAGGCGCAATCATGACCTCTAGTACCAGCCCACCCTCTCGACCGACCAATGATCCGCGGCGTGAGGGCTTCGGGTCCGTGCTCCGGTCCGAGTGGACCAAGCTCCGAACGGTTCGAGGTTGGGTGATCGGCCTGGTGGCCGCCGCCGTCCTGTGCGTCGCGTTCACGTTCGTCGTCGGCCATGGCAACCAAGAAGGTGGCTGCACCGGTCCACCGCCGCCCGGCTCTGGCCCGAACTCGCCGGGGACAAATTGCTACACCGGTCATCCTTTCGTTCCGACTGGACCGAACGGCGAGGCCGTGGCCGACAGCTACCGGCTCGTCGAGCAACCGCTCAGCGGCAACGGAACCCTTACCGCCCAAGTCACCTCCCTCACCGGCCTCATCTGGACTGGTCCGGCCAACATTGCACCTTCGCTGGCCCACACGAAGCCGGGCCTGGCGGCGTGGGCAAAGGCCGGAATCCTGGTCACGCCGAGCACTCACCAAGGATCGCCCTATGCCGCGATCATGGCGACCGGCAGCCACGGCATCCGTTGGCAGTACAACTACACCCACGACCGGCCCGGCCTGCCGGGGGCGATCACGAATTCGGCCCCGCGCTGGCTGCGACTGACTCGCACCGGGGACACCCTCACCGGCTACGACTCGGCCAATGGGAGGACCTGGCACGAGATCGGCACCGCCAACCTGGCCGGACTGCCCGCCAGTGTCATCCTCGGGCTGTTCGTTACTTCACCCGTCTCATTCCAACGTTCCAGCAGCGGTGCCCCCACCCAAGCTACTGCGACCTTCGACCACGTCACGCTCAATGGCCGCGCCGTCTCGGACGTCCGGCAGAGCCACAGCATCGGGACCGGCTCGCAGGACTACTACCCGACGCTCGGAACCGGCAGCGCCCACCGCCCGGGCAACACGTTTGTGCTCAGTGGCTCCGGTGACATCGCCCTCGCCGTCAACCCATTGGCCGGTGGCGATACCGCTTCCAGCAGCCTCTGGTTCGGGCTCATCGCAGCGCTGATCGTGACCATCGTGGTGGCGACGATGTTCATCACCGTCGAGTACCGCCGCGGCCTCATTCGCACCACCTTCACCGCCACCCCCCAGCGGACCTCGGTGCTCGTGGCCAAAGCGGCTGTCATCGGTGTCGTCGCCTTCGTGGTCGGAGCCCTCGCGGCCGCAGTCGGCGTCCCCCTAGGGATGCACGTGCTCAACGGCAACGGCAACTACGTTTTCCCCACCACCACTCTCACCGAAGTGCGAATCATCGCGGGAAGCGGAGTCTTACTTGCCCTCACCGCTGTCGCGGTGCTTGCTCTCGGGGCCATCCTGCGGAAAAGCGCCAGCGCCATCACCACCGGTGTCCTCGTGTTCGCCCTCCCGTACCTCCTTGGGCAGCTCCTGTCTGGCAGCGCTCAGGAGTGGCTGTTCCGCGTCACCCCGGCTGCCGGTTTCGACGTCCTGGGGGTCCTCCCCCACTCCGCACAAGTCGACTACCCCAGCACAATCGCCAACGGCTACTACCCGCTTGCCCCGTGGGCCGGCCTGGTGGTTCTGTGCGCCTACGCTGCCCTCGCCCTCGGGACTGCCACCTTCTTGCTGCGCCGGAGAGACGCATGACCGAAGCGTTGCGCGCCGAATGGACCAAACTGCGCACCCTCGCCAGCACCGGGTGGCTGCTCCTAGGGGCCATCGTTCTGACGGTAGGTGTCAGCGCCGCGGTCGCCGCCGCTGTGCACGTCACATCCCGGACCGGCCAGGACCCCACCAAGCTCGCCCTTACCGGCATCTATCTGGGCCAGACAATCCCCGCCGTCCTCGCCGTGCTCACCATCTCCGAGGAGTACGGCACCGGCATGATCCGGACCACCCTCACCGCCATGCCGCGCCGTTTCGTCCTCCTTGCCGCCAAAGCCGTCAACGTGGCCGGACTGACCTTTGTCGCCGGCTGCCTCGCTGTCGCCGGCTGCCTCCTCGTCGGGCGTCTACTACTTCCCGGTGCCGGGCTCGACCCTGCCCACGGCTACGCCCTCGTCTCTATCAGCCACAGCTCCACCCTTCGCGCCGCCGTCGGCAGCGTCGTCTACCTCGTACTTGTTGCCCTGCTCAGCCTCGGCGTCGCTACAGTCGTACGCGACACTGCCGTTTCAATCGGAGTTGTGCTCGCCGTGCTCTACCTGCCCCCGATCCTCGCCCAGGCAGTCTCCGATCCGTTACGACGACACCTAGAGCAGATCGCCCCCATGACCGCAGGGCTGGCCATCCAAGCCACTACCGACCTCCGCTCCCTTCCCATCGCACCGTGGGCCGGTCTGGGCGTCCTCGCCGCATGGGCAGCCGCGTCCCTCCTCGTCGGGGGGATGCTGTTACGACTCCGCGATGCATGAGTTCCCGCCTCTTTTCCTAGCTCGTCCGGCTCTCCCGAAAGTATTCGGGCTACCGCCTGTCAGGGGCCTGTATGGACAGCCATCAGACTTTCGCGGGCACTGAGCGACCTACCGGCCGTAGTTGCAGATATCGGCCAACGGTGGTCAGTGTCAGCGGGCCGTCTCGCAAGCGGAACGGCACCTGACACACGTTCGGCGCTGCGCATGCCGGGCGAGTTCATCGCCGTAAGGGGATCGCTGAGCGGGCGCGGGTCGCCGTCCGGCGGGAGTACCACCGCCCAGGCCATCCTCGCGGGCCTGAAGGAAGTGGCGGTGCCCGAGTGCGCGGGGCACTTGCCACCGCCCGCGTCCTGTGCAACACTCTAACTGGCAATAGACCGTTACCAGAGGAGAGACGATGGGCATCTACTCAATCTGGGAGTTCCTCTTCCCCGCCGAGGTCGCTCACGAAGGGCTCGGCGTAGCCGAGGCGATCTGGAACGACATGCCGGGCTTCGAGGGCTATGTCGGCCACGAGCTCATCCGTGACCTGGATGACCCGGGTCACTTGTTGGTGGTCAGCAGGTGGACCACTCGACAACGGGCCGACGATTCGATCGTCGAATACGCCGGGCACCCCAACGCCCGACGGGCCGAGGAGCTGGTCAGCGAGCCGCGCCGGCGCTTCGTCGGCGAAGCCGTCGCGCACTCGGCGTGACGCCTTCGTTGTTCTTGCACTTGGCCAACCTGCACCGGCCAAGGCGCAACGGCCACGTCGCCGATGACGTTGATCTGCGAGCGCTCGCGGGCTTCTCCAAGCCGGTGGCTACAAAGACCGGCGGTGACGCCGCCGCACGCCTCGACAAACTGGCGCAGATGGCCTCATACATAGCCGACGCAATCACCGCCGGGCGCGTTCCGCTGCCAGTGGGCGACCTCAACGCGCTGGCACGAGCCGCCCCGAGCTTCCAGCAGCTGGTGGCCGAGCCGACCAGGGTGGCCGTCAGGCTCGAATGGAGCGAGTTGGCGACCGACCCCACCGCGGTGCTCGCAGCACGGGTCGCGGCCGAACTCGGCGCGGCTGACCTGACCCGGATCAGAGAGTGCGCCCGTTCCGAGTGTCGCCTGGTCTTCTACGACTCCACCCGATCCCGGACGCAACGCTGGCACGCAGAGGCCCCCTGCGGACGGCTCGAACGCCAGCGACGACACCGCACCCGGGAGCCCGTGTCGGTGGAGGATGCCGAGCAACTCATAGAGTTCGGATCGTGACCGCGCACGAGTCAGCCGAGGACTTCATCCGCCGCTTCCTCGACACGTACGAAGACCACGACCTCGAGGCCCTTTGGACCTTCTACAGCGTCGACTGCCGCTTTCCCATTCTCGAACGCTTCGGCATCCATGCCACCTGGAAAAACTACAAGGTCTTCATGACGAGGTTCATCGACGCTTTCCCCGATCTACACCACACCATTGAGAAGCTCGTCACCGACGGCGACAACGTCTGGGCCCTGTACACCATGACCGGCACGCATCGTGGCCCATTCCGTGGTGTGGAGCCCACGGGCAGACAGGTTCGCTACCCGATCGTGGCCATGTATCGAGTCGTTGGCGAACTGATCACCGAGGCTGACTTCGTCTCGGACGATCTACGCATGATGTGCCAGCTTGGTGCCCTCCCCGGTTGACGGACCGCGGCCAGGCCGACCTCCTCACCTTCAGCAACCCCCGGACGGCATGAGCTCAGGGCCTGCAGCGCGATTATGTGCGCAAGCGGAACGGGATTCGGCACCGCTCCGCTCATGCTTCGGAGCAGACTTCAGGTGCCCGCAGAGGATCGACGACCGGGACGCTCCGGGAGTATGGCGCACGGACAGATCGCCGAGTACGCGTCCCCCGATGAGCGCGTTGAGGCCGTCATTCTGTGCGCCCAATTCCGAGGTTCGGGCGGGTTTCGATGAGAATGGCATCAGCGGCCGCTGGCTCCCGGTCCATCCCAGCCTCACAGTCGCGGCGGAACTCGCTTCGCGATGCAGTCGCCGACCATAATTGGCTCTCCTGACGTATCCGT
>PLHF01000044.1 GCA_003138855.1 Acidimicrobiaceae bacterium
GAGCGAGTGAGTTCGCGCCACACGATCAATCAATGCAACAGAGCCGTCGTGTCCTAGTTTTTGTCCTAATTTTCGCTGTCGGACGGGGTCGTCCGGTGCCGTGTTGGGTCGTGGAACGTTGTCAACAACTCCTGGTCGAGTCGTCTTTCGCCGTCCATTGCCGTCCCATTCGACGACAATTCACGCTTTTCGAGACCGTCCGATTCGTCCGCTCTCGCATCCCTCCGCCTGGAAGGCTAGCCGCGGCGCCGGGCGGCGAAGAATCCGGTCAGCAGTGCGGACGCTTCTGCCGCCCGGACCCCGACGGTGACCGCTACCTCGTGGTTGAGCCGGGGATCGGCGCACAGGTTGTAGAGGGAGCCGCATGCCCCCGCCTTCATGTCGGCGGCCCCGTAGACCAGGCGGCCCAGCCGAGCGGCGATGAGGGCACCGGCGCACATCGGACAAGGTTCCAAGGTCACCACCAGGGTCACCTCGGACAGCCGCCACGTGCCCAGTGCGCTAGCCGCGTCGGACAGCGCCAGCATCTCCGCGTGCGCCGTGGGGTCACGACGCTGCTCGCGTTCGTTGTGGCGTGCGGCGATGGGCCGTCCCCCATGGAGGGCGACCGCCCCCACCGGCACGTCGTCGTGGGCGATGGCCGCCACCGCCTCGTCGAGGGCGAGCCCCATCGCCGCTTCGTCATCCAGCGGTTCCCCACCGGTGGCGCGGGAAGGCGACGCCGGCTGCGAAGAGGCCGCTTCAGTACCCATGGCGGAGACGGTGGGATTTGAACCCACGGTGAGTTTCCCCACACACGATTTCCAGTCGTGCCGATTCGGCCGCTCTCGCACGTCTCCAACTCCCCGGGCCGACCAGGAGTTCACTCCGGGGCGCCCGCGGCCCCGACAGGCTACTCCGGCTCTCTGTGCCCGCCCGCCCGGTCCGGGCGCTGCCGCCCGCCCGGCCGGAGCGGGAAAGGGTCCGCCCGCTCCGGCTGCCCCTGGTGCACATCCGGGGGTAACATCGTTGGTCTCCCCGGTGTTGGGTGCGACGGCTGGGTCCTGCGCAACGTCCTCCTGTGAATCGAGTCAGGGTCGGAAGGCAGCAGCTCTCAGCGGGTCAGGCCGTGTGCCGCAGCCAATCTGGCCGTCGCACCGAGCACCGGGGGGCTCGGTCCTCGCCGGACGGCCGGCCCGATCCTCCGGGGGAGGCGGGTCCCGGTGGCCGGTAGGCTCCTCCGACGTGGCCGACGCTCCCGACGACGTTCCCTATCAGTCGCTCTATCGGCGATTCCGACCGTCGACCTTCGGCGAGGTCCGTGGCCAGGACCACGTCGTGCTCGCCCTCCGCAACGCGGTCAGGGACGGCCGCGTGGCACACGCCTACCTGTTCAGTGGGCCGCGGGGGACCGGCAAGACCTCGACGGCCCGGATTCTGGCCAAGGCGCTCAACTGCACCGACCTGCAGGACGGCGAGCCGTGCGGTGTGTGTGCCTCCTGTGTCGAGATCACCAAAGGCTCCTCGCTCGACGTGCACGAGCTCGACGCCGCGTCGAACAACGGGGTGGACGCCATGCGCGACCTGGTGTCGCGTGCGGCACTGGGAACGCCGGGCCGCCAGAAGGTCTACATCGTCGACGAGGTCCACATGCTCTCGACGCCCGCCTCCAACGCCCTGCTCAAGACGCTCGAGGAGCCGCCCGCCCACGTCGTCTTCGTGCTGGCCACCACCGACCCCCAGAAGGTGCTGCCCACCATCCGCAGCCGCACCCAGCACTTCGAGTTCCGCCTCCTCGGCCCCGAGACGCTCGGTGAGCTGCTGGCCCAGGTGCGCCAGGACGCGCACCTCGACGTTCCCGACGAGGCGCTGGACCTGGCCGTCCGGCGTGGCCGTGGATCGGCTCGGGACGCGCTCTCGGTGCTCGACCAGGTGGCGGCGTCCGATGCCGTCGACGACGACCTGCCCGAGCTCGACGAGGTCGTCGAGGCCCTCGCCGAACGGGACATCACCCGCGCCCTGGTGGCGGTGGCCCACCTGACGTCCGCCGGGTTCAGCCCCCAACAGTTGACCGGCGACCTGGTCGACCACCTCCGCCAGGGGTTCCTGGCCCTGGTGGCACCGGGGCTGGTGACGGTCTCCGGGGCCGAGCGGGAGTCGCTTGCCGCCCAGGCCGAGCGGGTGGGGCTGGCGGCGCTGGTGCGGGCCCTGGAGGTGCTGGGGCGGGCCCAGGTCACCATGCGCGATGCGCCCGATCCCCGGGTCAATCTGGACGTCGCCCTCGTACGGTTGGCCCACCCGGAGGCAGACGACTCGCCGGAGTCCATCCTGGCCCGGATCGAGCGGCTCGAGGCCGCCGTCCGTGCCGCACCGGTCACGCTCTCCGCTCCCTCGGCCCCGCCACCCTCGCCTGACCCCGGGCCGGCCGCGGCCGGCCACCGACCGGCACCCTCCGAGCCCGACCCCGCCCGAGCCGCGGGTCGTCATGAAGCCGGTCCCCGGCCCTCCGCCGCCGGAGGCCCCGGCGTCGAGGAGCCCCCTCCCGGCACCACGGCATCGAGTCCGAAGACGTTGGGTGCAGTGCGCCGGCAGTCGGCTCCTGCCCGGGCCGAGGCAACACCGGTGCCTCCCCCCGCCGCGCCCGTACCTCCACCGGTCCGGGACGAACCAACACCCACTGCGCCTGCTGCCCCATTGGCAACGGTCCCGTTCCCGACCCGCGACCAGCTGGTCCAGGTCTGGGGCGATCACATCATCGTGGGCCTCCGACCCAAGGCGAAGGCGCTGTTCCAGGCCGGTCGGTTCGTCGGCGTCGAGGACGATCGGGCTGTGTTCGGACTGCCCAATGAGATCCACCGCCGGCGATGCGAGGAGATCCACGAGGAGATCGAGGCGGCGCTGTCCGATCACTTCGGCCGTCCGGTGGGCCTCACGTTGGTGGTCGATCCCGGTGCCGGAAGCTGGTCGGAACCGGAGGAGGGCGGTTCCCCGAGTGGCGCACCCACCGGGGCGCCCACCACGAGGAGCTCCGGCCCGGCCACCCCCGCGACAGGGCAGGCCCCGGCCCCGGCCGCTCGCCCACCAGCTCCCGCACCCGACCACGATGGCCAGCCGGACTCCGACCCCGCCGAGGACCTCGCGGACTTCGACGAAACGGAGCTGGAGATCGCCGAGGTGGACAACTCGGCGGAGGCACGTGTCCTCCAGGCGTTTCCGGGCGCCGAGGAGGTCGGCTAGATGGCGGTGTTCTCCGGTCCGCTGCAGTCTCTGATCGACGAGCTGGGCCGGCTGCCGGGCATCGGGCCCAAGTCGGCCCAGCGGATCACGTTCCACCTGCTGAAGGTGGCACCCGAGGATGCGCTGCGGCTCGCGGAGGCGATCATCGCCGTCAAGGAGCGGATCACGCTGTGCACCCTCTGCTTCAACGTCGCCGAGGGCGGCCTGTGCGCCATCTGCCTCGACGACCGCCGCGACGCCGCCTCGGTCTGCGTGGTGGAGGATCCCCGCGACATCGTCTCGGTGGAGAAGACGGGGGAGTTCTCGGGGAAGTACCACGTCCTGCAGGGTGCGCTCAACCCGATCGAGGGGATCGGGCCGGACCAGCTCCGGGTGCGCGAGCTGCTGGTGAGGGTGGAGGAGGAAGGCATCAAAGAGGTGATCCTCTGCACAAATCCCAACCTCGAGGGTGAGGCCACGGCCATGTACCTGGCCCGCCTCCTGAAGCCCATGGGGCTTACGGTCACCCGGATCGCCAGTGGTCTGCCGGTGGGCGGCGACCTCGAATACGCGGACGAACTGACCCTCGGCAGGGCGCTCGAGGGTCGCCGCGAGGTGGAGGGCTGACCGGCCCGGGGGCGAGCAGTGGCGCCGGGTGGGGCGGTGCGGGCCCCGCGGGGAGCACCGATCGCTCCGATTGGGGCACCATGAGGGGATGTCGACGTCAGTGAAGCCGCCGGTTCGGCACCTCTGGATCCTGCGCCACGGCAAGGCTGCCTCCGATGCCCCGTGGGGCGGGGGTGACCGGGAGCGCCCCCTGACCGCCCGCGGGCGCCGTGACGCCACCGCGCTCGGGAAGCGACTGGGGGGTGAGGTGCCGATCTTCGGGATGGACGGCGTTCCCGCTCCCGACCTGGCCGTCTGCTCGGATGCCGTGCGGACCCGGCAGACCGCCGAGCTGCTCATCGAGGCGACGGGCCGCCCGCTACCGCTCGACTCGTACCGCTCGCTCTACGGAGCCGACACCGACCTGGTGCTCCGGTACCTCCGGGAGATCGACGAAGGGGTGACCGGAGCTCTGGTGGTGGGGCACAACCCCACCATGCACCATCTCATCTGGGAGTTGGTCGGCGGGGACGGGGTCGGGGACTGCGGGGCCGCAGGGGGAGCCCCCGGTGGTCGTGCCGTACTCGAGGCCCAGGGTTTCCCGACCTGCGCGCTGGCCGTGCTGGCCATCGGTGTGGGCGGGTGGGAGGACCTCGCTCTTGGAGGCTGCACCCTGGTCGGTCTGTTCAAGCCTCCCTACTGAGCCGTGGGGCAGGCGCCCTGCCCGCCCCGGGCTGTCAGAGGGTGCGCAGGATGGCCGCGTCGCCCTGGCCGCCGCCGCCGCACAGGGCGACCGCCGCCGTGCCACCGCCCCGGCGCTTCAGCTCGAGGAGCGCGGTCAGCGCCAACCGCGTGCCGGACATGCCCACCGGGTGGCCGAGGGCGACGGCGCCGCCGTTGACATTGACCACATCCTCGCCGAGGCGCAGGTCGTCGGCAGAGGCCAGGCCCACGGCGGCGAACGCCTCGTTGATCTCGAAGATGTCGATGTCACCGGTGGCGAGGCCGGCCTTGGCCAGTGCCACCGAGATGGCATGGGATGGCTGGTGGAGGAGCGACGGGCTCAGTCCGGCAACCTGGCCGTAGCTGACGAGCTCACCGATCGGGCTGAGCCCGAGCTCTTCGGCCTTGGACTTGGACGTCACGATGACCGCGGCACCGCCATCGGAGATCTGGGATGCGTTGCCGGCTGTGATGGTGCCGGTCTTGTCGAAGGCCGGACGCAGTTTGCCCAGTGACTCGGCGGTCGTCTCGGGGCGGACGCCCTCGTCGGTGTCGACCACCAGTGGGTCACCCTTGCGCTGGGGCACCGTGACCCCGACGATCTCCTCGGCGAACTTGCCGTCCTTGATGGCGGCCGCGGCCCGCTCGTGGGAGAGGGCGCTGAAGGCGTCCTGGCGCTCGCGTGACACGCCGTCGGCGCCGTTGTAGCGCTCGGTTCCGAGCCCCATCGCGCAGTTGTCGAACGCGCAGAACAGTCCGTCGTACATCATGGAGTCGACGAGCGTGGCATCGCCGATCCGGTAGCCGGCGCGTGCCCCCGGCAGCAGGTACGGAGCCTGGGTCATCGACTCCATCCCCCCGGCGACCACGATGTCCGCCTCACCCGCATTGATCAGCAGGTCGGCCAGGTAGATGGCGTTGAGGCCGGACAGGCACACCTTGTTGATGGTCGAGGCGGGCACGTCCAGCGGGATCCCGCCCTTGGTCGCCGCCTGGCGCGCCGTGATCTGCCCGGTCCCGGCCTGGATCACCTGTCCCATGAACACGTAGTCGACCTGCTCGGGCTTGATGCCGGCCCGCTCGAGGGCACCGGCGATGGCGAAGCCGCCCAGGTCCGTGGCCGAGAAGGACCCGAGGGCCCCCGAGAGCTTGCCGATCGGGGTGCGGGCTCCTGCGACGATGACGGTTCCGGGCATGACGACCTCCGAGGCCTTCCGGCCAGCTAGGGCGGCGTTCCCCCCAAGGGTCCGCCACGACGACAGATCACCATGATACGGCCTCGCCCGGAGGTCCCACCACACGACACGGTGCGGCGGCCGCGGGGCGGCGGCCTTCTGGCGGCCGCCCGGGTTCCGCGTGGTGTGACCGGGCTATCCTCGCTTCCCATGCAGGAGTTCCTCTCAGCCATCCGGTCCGACGCCTCCAGCGAGGAGATCGCCGCCATTCCGATTCCGGAGGTCTATCGGGCCGCCCATGTGCGCCGCGACGAGGTGGGGATGTTCGACGGCCTCGAATCAGCCGAAAAGGACCCGAGGAAATCGCTCCACGTGGGCGACGTGGCGGTACCCGAGCTGGCCCCCGACGAGGCCTACGTCGCGGTCATGGCCAGCGCCATCAACTTCAACACGGTCTGGACCTCGATCTTCGAGCCGCTGCCCACCTTCGGCTTCCTTGACCGGTTGGGCAAGGAGAGCAGATGGGGCGCCCGCCACGCGCTCGACTACCACGTGGTCGGGTCGGACGCCGCCGGCGTGGTCCTCCGCACCGGATCGGCCGTCCGGAACTGGAAGCCCGGCGACAAGGTGACCGTCCACTGCAACTACGTCGACGACCAGAGCCCGAGCGCGCACGACGACTCGATCCTGGCCGACAACCAGCGCATCTGGGGGTTCGAGACCAACTTCGGCGGCCTGGCCGACCTGGCCGTGGTCAAGGCCAACCAGCTGATGCCCAAGCCCAGGCACCTGACGTGGGAGGAGGCCGCCGCCAACGCGCTGTGCAACTCCACCTCCTACCGGATGCTCGTCTCGAAGAACGGTGCCCAGATGCAACAAGGGGACAAGGTCCTGGTGTGGGGGGCGTCCGGCGGGCTCGGGGCCTATGCCGTGCAGTACGTCCTCAACGGCGGCGGCACCCCGGTCGGAGTGGTGTCCTCCCCCGAGAAGGTCGAGCTGCTCCACGAGTTCGGGGTGGATGCCGTGATCGACCGCAAGTCCGCCGGGTACCGCTTCTGGAAGGACGAGCACACCCAGGACGAGTCCGAGTGGCGTCGCCTGGGCAAGGACATCCGGAGTCTGGTCGGTGAGGACGTCGACATCGTGTTCGAGCACCCGGGTCGCCAGACGATGGGCGCCTCGGTGTTCGCCGCCAAGCGCGGCGGCATCATCATGACCTGTGCGGCCACCTCGGGCTACATGATCGAGTACGACAACCGCCATCTGTGGATGAAGCTGAAGACCATCAAGGGCTCCCACTTCGCCAACTACCGGGAGGCGTGGGATGCCAACCAGCTGGTGTGCGAGGGGAAGATCCTGCCGCCGCTCTCCGCCGTCTACACGTTGGAGCACGTGGGCGATGCGGCCTATCAGGTCCACCGGAACCTCCACGAGGGCAAGATCGGCGTGCTCTGCCTGGCGCCTGAGGAGGGCCTGGGGATCGACGACCCCGAGTTCCGCGCCGAGGTGGGCGAGGATCGGATCACGCTGTTCAGGAGGCACGGAGCATGACGGAACCACTGCTGACCGAGGTCGACCATGTCGCCATTGCCGTGCGCGACATCGATGCCGCCATCGCGTTCTACGAGGAGACCTTCGGGGCCACGGTGGTCCACCGCGAGCGCGTCGACTCCGACGGCGTCGAGGAGGCACTCATCAAGGTGGCGGACAGCTACATCCAGCTGCTGACCCCCACCAGTGACGACTCCCCCGTGGCCAGGTACCTCGAGAAGAAGGGGGAGGGCGTCCACCACGTCGGCTACCGGGTGGACGACTGCGCGGCCGCACTCCAGTCGGTGAAGGACCACGGGGGCCAAGTGATCGACCAGGCCCCACGCCCGGGGTCGCGGGGGACCACCGTGGCCTTCGTGCACCCGAAGGGGGCCTTCGGCACGTTGATCGAACTCGTCGAGGAATGACGTAGATCGGACTCGCCCAGGGGTAGGCTGTCCCCATAATGAGCACAGCCATCACGGCCCGCGCGGCACTGCCCACGGATACCGATGGTGACGAACTTCTCGAGGCCCCGGCGCTCGACGTGCACGCCCCGGCGGCCCAGGCGACCCTGACCCTCGGAGTTCCGGTCGTCTCCTCGCAGGCGCGCCCCGTCCCGGCCATCCCCGTCCCGGTCGCCGCGCCGACCACCTTCCTGGTGCCGGACCGGTCGGCCGACCCTGCGGGGTCGATCAGCACTGCAGCAGGCCACCCGATCGAAGCGTCACCCGAGGCCCCCGGACGATCGGTTGTCCCCGAGCGCTCACCGGGTCGCGAACGCGGGGGCGAGGCCGACGAGGGGTTCGCCCCCGGGGTCTCAGCAAAATTACGCTCCTACGTCTACCTCCTGGTCGATCCCCGCACCGGACGGGCCTTCTGCGTGGGCCGGGGCCGGGGCGACCGCTGCTTCGACCACGTGAGGGCGGCGCGACTCGGTTCCGATGGGATCGCAGAGGTGGCCGGCAACCCACCCGGGTACCCGATGCTGGAGCGGATCAGGGAGGTCGAGTCCGATGGCCGGCCCGTCCGCATCGACATTCTGCGCTACGGGCTGAGCTCGGAGGAGGCGTTGCTGGTCGAGGCCGTCGCCGGGGATGCGCTCGGACTGGCCTGTGGCCCCGAGGTCGTCAGCCGACGCCGGCCGGTGACCGAGGTTCGTTCCCTCCTGGCCAAGCGGGCCAAGTTCAAGCGGGGGCACCAAGTGGTGCTGCTCCGGGTCGGGGGTACGGGAGCAGACCCGTCCTACGAGCAGACCCGGCACAGTTGGCGCATCGGACGGCGGTGGATCGACCTCGACTCCCCGCGCTCGCCGCAGTGGGCCGTCACCGTCGTCGGCGATCTGGTCGCCGCCGTCTATCGGATCGAAGGGTGGGAGACGACCGCCGACCCGCGGGAGCCCGCCCACGGTTCGGGCAGTCCGGGCGGTACCGCGCACACGGTGGACCGCTACTCCTTCACCGGGACGCGGGACGCCGAGATCGAACGGCGCTACGTGGGGAAGAGTGTCGCCGCCTATCTGGGTGCGGGGGCGCCGAGTCCCGTGACCTACGTGTGGTGCGGGCCCCACTGGGTGAACACCGCCCTCTGAGCTCCCTCGCCCGGCAGGTCCGCTACCCTCGGGGACCATGGATCTCCCGATGAGCGCCCGACTCGAAGATCTGGCCGAGCGCCGAGAACTCGCCCGCAGTGCAGGATCGCCCCGGGCCGTGGAGAAGCACCACAAGAAGGGCAAGATGACGGCTCGGGAGCGCGTCGAGTACCTACTCGACGACGGCTCCTTCCAGGAGCTCGACATGCTGGCCCGCCATCGGGCCCACGGCATGGGGCTCGAGGAGAATCGCCCGTACACGGACGGCGTGATCACCGGGTTCGGAACCATCGACGCCCGCCGAGTCTGCGTGTTCAGCCAGGACTTCACTGTCTTCGGCGGGGCGCTGGGAGAGGTATTCGCCGAGAAGATCCACAAGGTCATGGACCTCGCCGAGTCGATCGGGGTGCCCATGATCGGTCTGAACGACGGGGCCGGCGCCCGCATCCAGGAAGGCGTCGTCTCACTCCACTCCTACGGGGGCATCTTCTTCCGCAATGCACAGGCATCGGGCGTCATCCCCCAGATCAGCGTGATCCTTGGCCCCTGTGCCGGGGGCGCCGTCTACAGCCCGGCGATGACCGACTTCATCTTCATGGTGCAGGAGACCAGCCACATGTTCATCACCGGGCCCGATGTGGTCAAGACGGTCACCGGCGAGGACGTCACCCTCGAGGAGCTGGGCGGGGCCATGAGCCACGCCACCAAGTCCGGAGTGGCGGCCTTCGTCGCACCGGACGAGAAGGCCTGCCTGGACGACGTCCGCTACCTCCTGAGCTTCCTCCCCTCCAACAACCTGGAGGAGGCTCCGGTGGTGGACACCGGCGACGACCCCGAACGGCTCACGCCCGAGCTGGCGGAGCTCATGCCGGCGTCACCCCACCAGCCCTACGACATGATCAAGGTCATCGAGGGGGTCGTGGACGACGGCGAGTTCTTCGAGGTCAATCACCATTGGGCGATGAACCTGGTGTGCGGCTTCGCCCGGGTCAACGGCCGAGCGGTGGGCGTGGTCGGGAACCAGCCCCAGGTACTGGCGGGCGTGCTCAACATCGACGCCTCGGAGAAGGGTGCCCGCTTCGTCCGCACCTGCGACGCCTTCAACATCCCGTTGGTCACCTTCGTGGACGTGCCGGGCTTCATGCCCGGTACCGACCAGGAGTACGGCGGCATCATCCGTCACGGTGCCAAGTTGTTGTACGCCTACTGCGAGTCGACCGTTCCCCGGGTCCAGATCATCACCCGCAAGGCCTACGGCGGGGCCTATGTGGTGATGAACTCCAAGTCGATCGGGGCCGACCTCGCCTTCGCCTGGCCATCCGCCGAGTTGGCGGTGATGGGCCCCGAGGGCGCCGTCGAGATCGTCTACCGGCGTGATCTGGCCGAGGCCGCGGATCCGGTGGGCCGCCGCAAGGAACTGGTCGAGGAGTACACCGAGGCCTATGCCAACCCCTACGCCGCCGCCGAGCGCGGGTACGTCGACGACGTCATCGATCCGGCCGAGACCCGGAGCGTCCTGGTGCGGAGCCTCGAGCTCCTGTTGTCCAAGCGCGAGGATCTGCCCAAGCGCAAGCACGGGAACATGCCGCTGTGACCGCCCGGGGGGACATCGATCCCGAGGTGGTGGCCGTGCTGACCGCCGCCGCCGATCAGGCGTGGCCGCGGCCCCGGGTGGCGGTGGCCCAACACGCGGACAAGCCCCCGGCGTGGAGGTTCAGCGGTCGATGGTGGTCGAGGCCGGTCACCGCCCGTCGGGAGCGCCCGCAGGCTGTGGGTTGAGCCCGACCGGACCGGTCAGGAGGTGTCGGTGACGAAGTCGATCAGCCGCTCGACCGACCCCACCAGCTCCGGTTCCAGATCGGCGTAGGTCCGCACGCACGAGAGGATCCGACGCCAGGTGGTCGGGGCGTCGCCGAACCCCAGCGCCCCGCACACGCCGGACTTCCACTCGACGCCCTTCGGCACGTGCGGCCACCCGTCGATGCCCAGCACCGACGGCTTGACGGCCTGCCAGACGTCCACGAAAGGCGTGCCGGTGATCAGCACGTCCGGATGGCGATGGCCGGCAGCGATTCTCGACTCCTTGCTCCCGTCGACCAGGTGGTCCACCAGGACGCCGAGTCGGCGGGCCGGACCGGGTCGGAACACCTCGATGGTGCCGGCCAGGTGATCGATGCCATCGAGCCGCTCGACGACCACGCCCTCGATGCGGAGGTCGTCGCCCCAGACACGCTCGACCAGCTCGGCGTCGTGCACCCCTTCGACCAGGAGGCGTCCCGCCCGGGCCACCCGGGCGGGAGCGTCGGGTACCGCCACCGAGCCCGAGGCGGTGACTTCCGCCACCGCTCCCCGCGGCGCCGTCGGTGACGCCGCCCGGACCAGGCTCACGGCCCTGCCCTCGACCGAGAATGCCCCCGGAGCCAGGCGGAAGACCCGCTCCAGCCCGGTGCGGCCCCGGATCTCGGCACCGCCGCTCTCGATCCGCACCAGGGTGCCGGTGAAGCCACTCGCCCGATGGGTCACGGACATGCCCGGTATCGCAGGGACCGCGGGAAAGACAGCCGCCAGCCGGTCGGCGGGCGGGGCGTCGATGGGGCCGGCGAGGATCCCGGTCATCGGGTTGCGGCGAGTGGACACGCCGGGAACGTAGCCCGTGGTGCGGACCAGGGGGTGGACGCCGATCTCCCGCTCCCGGGTCCCCCGGGGCCTGCCGGGCCCCACGATGACCAACGTCCGGCGGCGGCTCAGCCGTCCTGCAGGTGCTCGAACTCGGCGCACTGGGAGACGACGACGGCCACGGCCGGCTCGTCGCCGGCCAGTGAGGGATCCAACGCGCCCAGGACGTGCCGGACCGCGTCGGGGAGGGGTCCGCGGGCGAGTTCGACGAACTCCCCGGCGCGTACGTCGACGACCGGTGGACCGCCGCCTCGCAGGTGGGAGATCCACGCCGCAAGCACCCTGAGGGCGCCCTCGGGCACCCGGCCAGCGGACCGCTCGGCACCCAGGACCGGCAGGATCCGCATCGGCAGTTTCTGTGAGCCGTCGGCGGCGATCTGGTCGAGTCGGTGGCGGATCCGGCGGTTGGCGAACCGTTCGAGCAGCGCCGTGCGGTACTCCTCGACGCCATCGGCCGATTGACCTACGTGGGGAGCCGCCTCCGACCACCACTGGTCGAGCCACCGGCGGCACACCTCGTCGTCGACGGCTTCGGCGACCGTAGCGTGGCCCCGCGCCGACCCGGCATAGGCCAGGAGCGAGTGTGCGCCGTTGAGAAGCCACAGCTTGCGGTGCTCGAACGGCGTCACGTCGTCGACGAAGGTCGCCCCGGCACCTTCCCAGTGGGGCCGTCCCGCAGGGAAGGTGCCGCTCAGCACCCATTCGTGGAACGGCTCGGTGACGACCGGGCACCTGTCGACCGACCCGGTGGCCCGGGCGACGGTGAGGAGGTCCCCGGGCTCTGTCCGCGGGGTGATCCTGTCGACCACGGTGGTCACGATCGAGACCGACTCGGCGATCCACGACGCGAGATCCGGGTCGACCAGCGCCGCCAGGTCGAGGACCACCCGGGCGGCGATCGCACCGTTGTGCTGCAGGTTGTCGCAGGGGACCAGGGCCATGGGGCCTGCATCGGCCTGCCGCCGAGCGGCGAAACCGGCGGCAAGACGGCCGGGTGCGGTGACGGCGTGGGCAGTGATGTCGCGTCGCAACGTCTCGACATCGGCGTCGACTGCCGGGTCGGCGACGTCGAGCCCACCCCCGTCGGCCCGCAGGTAGCCGGCCTCGGTCACCGTCACCGTCACCGCGGCGAGGGCAGGGGAGCGGAAGTACCCCGACCACGCGTCGTCGTCGGTGGCGGTGTGCGATCGCGCCACAGCGCTCACCACCTCGAACCGGTCGGCATCGGGTGCGCGTGTGACGAGGGTGTAGAGCCCCTCCTGGGCGGTCAATCGCCGGGCGAGGGTGCTGCGGTCGTGTCCGCTGAACGCGGCGATGCCCCACTCGGCGCCATCGGGCGCCCGTTGCGTGTACCAGGCCTGGTGGGCACGGAAGAAGTTCCCCAGTCCGATGTGGACCAGCCGGACCGGCGGCGCCGGGCGCCCACTACCTGCGGAACGGGCGAGCGGAGTGGCCGTCACAGCTTGAACACATGGGCGGGCTGCCTGCCGGTGAGGGCGACGGCGGTGTCAGCGGCCTCGTCCTCGCCCAGCCGCCCCTCGGTCACCAGCCGGGCCAGGATCCCCGCATCGATGCGGCGGGACATGTCGTGCCGGGCGGGAATGGAACAGAAGGCCCGGGTGTCGTCGACGAACCCGGACAACCGCGAGAAGCCGGCGGTCTCGGTCACGGCCGCGTGGAATCGCCTGATGGCGTCGGGGGCGTCCAGAAACCACCACGGCGCCCCGACGTACACCGAGGGATAGAACCCGGCCAGCGGGGCGAGCTCACGCGACCAGACCGCCTCGTCGACCGTGAAGACGACCAGGTGGAACCCGGGGTAGGTGCCGAAGCGCTCGAGCAACGGGCGCAGCGCATCGGTGAGCTCGATGCGGATCGGGATGTCGTGGCCGGCGTCGGGCCCGAACCGCTCGAAGGTGGGTCGGTGGTGGTCGCGCCGCACCCCCGGATGCAGGACCATGACCAACCCGTCCTCGCACGACATCCGCGCCATCTCTCCGAGCATGTGGCGGCGGAACGCCACCGCTTCACCCGGCGTCGCCTCCCCGGCCAGGCCCGCCCGATAGATCCCGGCCGCCTCTTCGGGTGCCAGCGCATCGGTCCGCGCGTCCTCATGGGCGTGATCGGTGGCGGTGGCGCCGTGGGCGATGAAGTACCGCCGGCGCTCTTCGAGGGCCTGCAGGTAGCCGGCGTACTCGCCGGTGTCGATGTCGGCCGACTGGGCCAGCGTGCCCACGGCATCGGCCCAGTCGGGCCGGGCCATCTCCAAGTAGCGGTCGGGACGGAAGGTCGGGATCACCCTGCCCGCCCAGGACGGGTCGGCGGACAACGCGGCGTGGGCCGCCAGGTCGGCGCACGGGTCGTCGGTGGTGGCGAGCAGGGCGATGCCGAAGCGCTCGAACAGCGCCCGCGGGCGGTAGGCGTCCTCGCTGAGATGGCCTGCCACCTGGTCGTAGATGGCGTCGGCCGTCCGCGCCGACGGCCGCACCGTGACTCCGAAGATCTCCCCGAGCTCGGCCTCGAGCCACACGCGCACCGGCGTCCCGCCGAAGACAGGCCAGCGTTCGCACAGGTGGCGCCACACCTGTCGTGACGCACCTTCGGCCAGCGGCCCCTGCCCGACTCCCAGCGCCTCGAGGTCGACACCGTCGGCGTGCAGCAGCCTGGTCACGTAGTGGTCAGGGGTCACCAGCAACCCGGCCGGGTCGGGGAACGGTTCGTCGTCGACCAAGAGGGCCGGATCGACGTGACCGTGCGGGCAGAGCAGTGGCAGATCGGCCACCGACTCGTAGAGCCGGCGGGCGATCGCCCGCACGCCGGGCTCCGCCGGCAGCAGCCGGTCCGGTCCGAGGACGAGGGGAGCGAGGGCGTCGGACACGAACCTATGATCTGCCCGTGGGGAGGCCAGCGCAACCGTGGGGTCCGCCGCCTCTCCCACCGGAGTCCTGGCGGCACAGGTCGGGGAATCGGGCATCGCAGTGACCTCGACGGCTTCGGTGGCTCGGATCGGCGGCCCGCGCAGCGTCCTCACCGACGACCAGGTCCGCGGGTTCGTCATCGAACAGCTGGGTGCGGCCGACGTCGACGGGCGGAGCGTCTGCGTGCTCGTCCCCGACGGAACCCGCAGCTGCCCGCTGCCCCTGCTGGTGTCGGCTGTCCATGATGCGCTCCACGGTCGGGTGACGCGACTGACCGTGCTGGTGGCCCTCGGTACCCACAGGGCGATGGACGAGGAGGCGCTCGCCGCCCACCTGGGGTACGAGCCCGGCGCCCTGGCCGACCGCTATCCCTCGATGGAGGTGCGCAACCACGCCTGGTGGGACCCGTCCGAGCTCGTGGATGTCGGGACCATCACCGCGGGCAGGATCGCCGAGCTCTCCGAGGGCATGCTCCGCCGGGACGCCCGGGTGCGGATCAACCGTGCCGTGGTCGAGCACGACGTCACCCTCATCCTCGGTCCGGTCCTCCCCCACGAGGTCGTCGGCTTCTCCGGCGGCAACAAGTACCTCTTCCCCGGAGTGGCGGACAGGGAGCTGATCGACCTGTCCCACTGGCTGGGTGCGCTGATCACCAGCGGGCGGATCATCGGCACCCGGGGTGTGACCCCGGTGCGGGCCCTGATCGACGAGGCGACGTCGATGGTCCCCGGCGAGAGGTTGGCGTTCTGCGTCGTCACCAGGTCCGGGACGGACTCCCTCCACTCGGTCGCCTTCGGCGATCCGTCGGCGGCCTGGGCGGCGGCGGCGGACGTGTCGGCCGAGACGCACATCCGCTACCTCGACGCGCCGGTGAAGCGCGTGCTGTCGCTGATCCCGACCCGGTACGGCGATCTGTGGACCGGGGCCAAGGGGTTCTACAAGGTCGAGCCGGTCGTGGCCGACGGCGGCCAGGTGGTGCTCTACGCGCCGCACATCCACGAGATCAGCGCCGCCCACCCCCAGGTCGCAGAGGTCGGCTACCACTGCCGCGACTACTTCACCAAGCAGTGGGACCGGTTCGAGGATCTCCACTGGGGCGATCTGGCCCACGCCACCCACCTGCGCGGCGCAGGCACCTACGACGAAATTGCGGGCGAGCGCTGCCGGCTCACGGTGACCCTGGCCACCGGCATCCCCGAGGACGTGGCCCGGGCGGTGAACCTCGACTACCTCGATCCCGACCGGATCGACCTCGCCGCCTGGGAGGCCGATCCCGACGCCATGGTGGTGCCCGACGCCGGGGAGGACCTCTACCGGCTCCGCTGACCGGCCCGGTGGGCCGGCCCATGGCGACGTGATTCACACGGGTGGGGCAGGGTCGCACTGGATGGCCCTACGGACCTGGCGGGCCCGTTCGACCCCGGCCAGACGCATCACCAGGTGCAGGGCCATGTCGATGCCCGCCGACACACCGGCGGAGGTCACGACATCGCCGTCGTCGACGAACCGCTCCTCACCTCGCACGTCGATGGTGGGGTCGAGCTCGGCGAGGTGCTCGAGTGAGCCCCAATGCGTGGTGGCGGGACGATTCGCCAGAAGGCCGGCGGCGGCGTAGACGAGCGATCCCGTGCAGACACTGGTCATCAACGGCACGTCCTGGCGCTGGCGGCGCACCCAGTCCAGCTGTGCCTCGTCGCGCAGCTGGGGTCGGGTGCCCTGGCCACCGGGGTACACCAGCACCTCAAGTGGCGGTGCGTCGGCGTACGAGTGGTGGGCCTGGAGCACCAGGCCCTTGGCACACCGGACGCGCCCGCCGGCCTGGGAGATGCACGAGACGGCAAAGCCGTCATCGGGGAAGTACCGCGTCCAGGAGGAGAGCACCTCCCAGGGTCCGACGGCGTCCAGCTCCTCCGCGTCGTCGAACAGCAGTATCCCGATGTGCCTGGTCCCGCTCGTCTTCACCCGATCAGTCAACCACCGGTGGATCCGGGATGCACCGGTCAGCGGGCAGGCGCCCCCCGGTGCTGTTCCGCCAGGCCGACCATGTCGTCCATGATCTGGCCGATCTCGAAGTCCTTGGGGGTGTAGACGCGGGCCACTCCCTTGCCCACCAGGACCTCTGCGTCCCCGGGGGGGATGATGCCGCCGACCACCACCGGTGCATCGACCCCGGCTGCCCGCAACCGGTCGACGATCTCGGGGACCAGCTCGAGATGACTGCCCGAGAGGATCGAGATGCCCACCACGTCGACGTCCTCGTCCCGGGCGGCGGCGGCGATCTCCGCCGGTGACAGGCGGATGCCCTGGTAGACGACCTCGAATCCGGCGTCGCGGGCTGCCACCGCGATCTGCTCGGCCCCGTTGGAATGCCCGTCGAGGCCCGGCTTCGCCACCAGCAGCTTCGGCGGGCCGCCCGCGAACTCGCCCAGCGCCCTGGACCGCTTCAGCACCGCACGGAACTCGTTGCCTCGGTGGCCGACGCCGCCACTGACCCCGGTGGGGGCCCGGTACTCGCCGAACACCGCTCGGAGGGCGCCCGCCCACTCGCCGGTCGTGCCTCCGGCATGGGCCAGGGCGATGGTGGCGGGCATCACGTTGTCGGTTCCCTCGGCGGCCCGCCGCAGGTCGTCGAGTCCCCGTCGGACCGCACCGGCGTCCCGCTCGGATCGCCACGCCTGGACGTCGGCCCGCAGCTCGGACTCGACGGCCGGATCCACCCTCAGGATGGTGCCGATGGAGGGCCCGTTCCCGTCCCCGGCATCGGGAGTGAGGGGCGACTCCGCACTCTCGGTGAAACAGTTCACCCCGACCACCTGGAGATCGCCGATCTCGATGCGGCGAACGCGTTCGGCCTGGCTACCCACCAGGCGGGACTTGAGCTCGTCGATGGCCTCGAAGGCACCACCCAGTGCCAGGACGTCGTCGAGTTCCTCCCATGACGCCTCGGCCACCTCGGCTGTCTTCTTCTCGATGACCACCGAGCCGTCGAAGATGTCGCCGTACTCGAGGAGGTCGGACTCGAAGGCCAGGATCTGCTGGATGCGCAGCGACCACTGCTGATCCCAAGGGCGTGGCAGGCCCAGCGCCTCGTTCCATGCCGGGAGCTGCATCGCCCGGGCCCTTGCCCGCTTGGACAGCGTCACCCCGAGGGTCTCGAGGACGATCCTCGGGACGTTGTTCTCGGGTTGCGCCTCGGTCAGGCCGAGGGAGTTGACCTGCACGCCGTAGCGGAATCGGCGGAGCTTCGGATCGGTCACCCCGTAGCGCTCGGTGCACACGCGCTCCCACAGTGCGGTGAAGGCGCGCATCTTGCAGGTCTCCTCTACGAAGCGCACGCCGGCGTTGACGAAGAAGGAGATGCGGCCGACCACCGAGGGGAACTCGTCCTCGGGGATCTGCCCCGAGTCGCGTACCGCATCGAGGACGCCGATGGCGGTGGCCAGAGCGTAGGCGACCTCCTGGGAGGGCGTGGCCCCGGCTTCCTGTAGGTGGTAGCTGCACACGTTGATCGGGTTCCACTTGGGGACGTGGCGCACGGTGTAGGCGATGGTGTCAACGGTGAGCCGCCGGCTGGGGATCGGGGGGAAGATGAAGGTGCCCCGGGACAGGTACTCCTTGACGATGTCGTTCTGGGTGGTGCCGGACAGCACCGAAGGATCCACGCCATGGTCCTGGGCGTTGGCGATGTAGAGGCCGAGGAGCCAGGCGGCGGTGGCGTTGATGGTCATCGACGTGTTCATCGACTCGACAGGTATGCCGTCGAGAAGCTGGGACAAGTGCCCGAGGTGTGCCACGGGCACGCCCACCTTGCCGACCTCACCGGCCGCTTCCGGGGCGTCGGGGTCGTAGCCGATCTGGGTGGGCAGGTCGAAGGCGATCGACAGCCCCGTCTGGCCTTTGCGCAGGTTGGTCCGGTAGAGCTCGTTGGAGGCCTTGGCCGAGGAGTGGCCGGAATAGGTGCGCATCATCCATGGCTTGTCCCGTGCAGGGGCGGCGACCACCGGCTGCTCGACCGACTGCCTTTCGGGTTGCACTTGTTCCACGTCGCTCATTCCTCCGTTATTGCCCGGTCCACCGCGTGCAACCGTGCGTTGTGACGTTCACCCGTCCCAGTGCGTCCACAGGGCGTCGAGTGGGCAGAAGGTACCGACGAGCCGGCGGTTACTTCCGGTAGTCGTGGAAGCCCTGCCCTGATTTCCGGCCGAACTGCTCGGCCGTCACCATGCGCCGGAGCAGCGGCACTGCTGCATAGTTCGGATCGCGGAACTCCTCGTAGAGCGCGTCGAGGATGGCCAGGGAGGTGTCGAGCCCGACCAGGTCGAGCAGCGCGAACGGCCCCATGGGGAATCCGCACCCGCCCTTCATGGCAATGTCGATGTCGCCGATGGATGCCACGCCCTGTTCGTAGAGCCGGACGGCATTGTTCAGGTAGGGGAAGAGCAGGGCGTTGACGATGAAGCCGGCCTGATCCTTGACCTCGACCGGCGTCTTGCCGCACGCTTCGGCGAACTGGCGGACGGACGCCAGGGTCTCGTCGGAGGTGGTGAGCGGCCGAACCAGCTCCACCAGGGACATCACCGGGGCCGGGTTGAAGAAGTGGACGCCGCACACCTGGTCGGGCCGGCCGGTCTGCATGGCCAGCTCGATGACCGGCAGGGTGGAGGTGTTGGTAGCCAGAATGGCATGGTCATCGGTGATCCGATCGAGCTCGTTGAAGATCTCCTTCTTGACGGCCAGGTCCTCGACCACCGATTCGATGACCAGGTCCATCCCCTTGAGGGCACTGAGGTCCGAAGTGCCGGTGACGAGGGACAGCGCCTTGTCCCGTTCTTCCTCGGTCCTCTTGCCCTTCTCGACCTGCCGGTTGAGCGACTTCTCGAGGGCGGCAATGGTGGCATCGGCGGTCGACTGGCTGCGTGACCGGAGCACCACCTCGAAGCCGTTGATGGCCGCCGTTTCGGCGATGCCCGAACCCATGATCCCTGACCCGACGATTCCCACGCGTGCGATTGACATAGGGAACAATCCTAGCGGCGGGCCGGTGGCCACGCCTACGGCCCGCCGGGACGGTCCGTGGGGACGGGTCAGTGATCGGCGGCCCGGCGGGCGGTGATGGACCGGATCCGCCTCGGGCTCTGGTCGATGAGCAGACCCGGGGCGAGTCGGTAGGCGGCCCACACGGCCTTGGCCCGGCGTGGTGCCACGATGATCGGCCGGTTGAGCGCGACCCTGTCGAGCACGTCCCGAGCCAGTGCCGCTGCCGGATACGGCGTGCCGATGAGCTGGGTCAGCATGTCCCGGATGTCGGGCATCGACGCTGCCGGGGGCAGGTCGCCGGGGTTCCCCTTGTCCAGCAGGGGGGTCTCGATCACACCGGGGCAGACCACGCTCACCCGCACTCCGTGGTCGGCTGCCTCGACCCGGAGCCCGATGCTGAGGCCGACTACGGCGTGTTTGGTCGTGGAGTAGGGCACCAGCAAGGGGCTGGGAACGAGGCCCGACAGCGACGCGGTGTTCACGATGTGGCCCCGCCCCTGCTCGATCATGAGGGGGTAGGCGGCGGCGACCCCGTGGATGACGCTCATCAGATTGACGTCGACGACCCGTCGCCAGTGGGCGAGGGACAGGTCGCTGACCTCACCTCCGACGGCGATGCCGGCGTTGTTGAACATGAAGTCCAGCCCGCCGTGCTCTGCCGCGAACCGCCCGACCGATTGGGACAGCGCTCCCGCGTCGGTGACGTCGACCGTCGCAGGCAGGGCACTTCCGTGGGCCCGGGCACCGGTGTCGGCCCGACGTTGGAGGTCGACAGCGGTCGCCTCGGCGACGTCACCGTCGATGTCGGCGACCAGCACGGTGGCGCCGCGGTCGACCAGCTCCGCGGCGAGGGACCGCCCGATGCCGGACGCCGCCCCGGTCACGACGGCAGTCGCCCCGTTGAAGTGCGCCCGCTGCATGGCGGTCCTGTCACTCGATCTGCCCATGGCTCTCCCTCATCCCGCCGCCTGCACTTGCCTTCCCCCGACCCTACCGACACGATGGTGGCGATGAGCAACCCACCGGAACGCCCAGAACTGCCGCCATTACGAGGGAGCGCGTCCCTCTCCGCTCCGGATGGGCCCGCCACCACCGGCGCGTCCGACCCACCGGCCCCGCCACCCACCCGGGCGCCCCGTACGCGCAAGCGCGCCACGCCGAAGCCCGCGGCCACACCGTCATCGGGCCGGCCCGGTCGTGTCGCCAAGATTGCCGCGCCACGTGACGGTGCGACCTCCGCCGTGCCGGCCGATCGGCCGTGGCCCGGTCCCCCACGGGGGAGGGGTCGGAGCAGGATGCTGTACAACCGCCGGCTCCAACGGACGAACGAGCGCTGGCCGCTGGCGACCCGCCTGGGCTCGGCCCTGTTCTCGAGGCCCGGTCTCGTGCTCGGTCTGACGGGAGGGCGCTCGCCGGTGGAGCGTGACGGACGGGTGCTCAACCGGAGCGTGCAGGCCCTCCTCGCCTTGGTCAACCGCATGGACGGGTTCTCGGACGGCCCTGCCGATGCGACCCAGGCCGACGACCCGGCGGCTCTGCGCACCCGACTCACCCGAATGGCGCGGCTGGCCATGCCCGTCCGGACCGACGTGCACGTGACCGGTCGGGTCATCCCGGGGCCGGAGGGTGCTCCGGACCTCCTCGTCAGGGTCTACCGCCAGTACGGCACAGGCATCGGGCCGACCTCCGGGGGCCGCGGTCGCCCGCCGGCCATCGTCTACTACCACGGCGGCGGATGGGTGACCGGCGATCTCGACTCGCACGACGCCTCTTGCCGCTTGCTGGCCGCAGTGAGCGGCTGCGTCGTCGTGGCTGTCGACTACCGACTGGCCCCCGAGGATCCGTTCCCCGCAGCCGTCGACGATGCGCTGGCCGCGTATTCCTGGGTGCAGCGGCACAGCGACGACCTCGGCTTCGCACCCGGTCAGGTCGGCGTGATGGGGGACAGTGCCGGGGGGAACCTGGCCGCAGTGGTGGCCCTGGAGACCCGGTCCGGAAACGGTGCCGGCGCTCCCGACGTGTCGCCACCGGTGGCCCAGGGCCTGGTCTACCCGGCCGTCGATGCGCGATTTGGCACCGAATCGTTTCGGACGGTGGGGGACGGGTTCTTCCTCAACCGCGCGGGCATGGAGTTCTTTCGCGGGACCTACCTCCCCGACCGCGCCGACTGGGAGACGGCCAGGGTGTCCCCGCTGCTGGCCGCCGACCACCGTGGCCTGGCCCCCGCCCTGATCGTGACGGCCGGGTTCGACCCGCTGAGGGACGACGGGGCCAACTACGCAGCGGCCCTCGGAGAGGCCGGCGTCGAGGTCGAGTACCGGTGCTACGACGACCAGGTCCACGGGTTCTTCGGCATGGGCCTGCTGCCCGACTCGTGGGCACTGGCCACCGAGGTGTGCGATGCCATGGGTAGGTTGATGCGCCGGTCGGTGCCTCCCCCGGGTTGACCTCTACAGTGGCGCCATGGAACGGGCTCCCGGAATTCTGGCACTGGTCGGCGGCGGCGAATGGCAGGAGGGGTGCGCGTTCGACGAGGAGTTTCTGGCGGCCTCGGGGTCCGACCAGGTGCTGGTCCTGCCGACGGCCGCAGCCTACGAGCACCCCGAGCGGGCGGTGGTCGCCGCCGGCGAGTGGTTCGCCCCGCTGGGGGGACGCGTCGAGGGGTTGATGGTCCTCTCCCGTGCGGACGCCGAGGACGACGGTGCGGCGGCAGTGATGCGCAACGCCCGGTTCGTCTACCTGGTCGGCGGCTCGCCCATGCACGTGCGCAGCGTGCTGAAGAACTCCACGGTGTGGAATGCGCTGGTCGAGGCCTGGCAGGGCGGCGCAGTGGTGGTGGGCTCGTCGGGTGCGGCGATGGCCCTCACCGATCCGATGGTCGACGCCCGGGGTGGAGGTCTCACCATCGGGCTCGGACTGGTCACCGGGGTGGCGGTGGTGCCCCACTTCGGTGATGCACATGAGGACCAGCACGGCGAAAAGCTGCACCGGTCCGTGCTGCTGGCGCCCGCCGGAACCCCGGTGGCCTGCATTCCCGAGAGGACCGCGCTGATCCGCGACCCTGGCGGGCAGTGGCGCTCCGCCGGTGTCGGCCCGGTGGCCGTCTTCGTGGACGGCCACCGGGCCGGAGGCGGACTGGGCGCGCTTCCCTCCTGAGAGCTGTCACCGGGGCCTGGTCCGGACGCGGCCGCCCTCAGTCGGACTCGGCGATGGTCACCGAGTCGATGACCACCTGTTCGGTCGGGGCACCCGACCTGCTGCCCACGGACTCGATGGCCTTGACCACGTCGAGTCCCTTCACCACGTTGCCGAACAGCGAGTAGCTCGGCGGAAGGGCGGTGCCGTTGGGTCCGCTCACGATGAAGAACTGGCTGCCGTTCGTGTTCGGGCCGGCGTTGGCCATGGCCAGAGAGCCGATCTCATAGCGACCCGGTGCCGGCAGCTCGTCGGCGAACTTGTAGCCGGGGCCGCCCCGCCCCGAGCCCTCGGGATCCCCACCCTGCAGCATGAAGCCAGGGATGATCCGGTGGAAGACGATCCCGTCGTAGTAGTGCCAGCGGGCCAGGAACACGAAGTTGTTGACCGTCTTGGGTGCGGCGATCGGATCGAGGGCGATGGTCAGCGTGCCCTTGGTCGTCACCACTTCGGCCGTGTACCGCTTCTCCGGGTCGATGACCATCGGCGGCGGGCCGTCGAAGCGCTGGGACTTCGGGCTCGAGCCGTCTGCTGCCGGGATCTCTGGGGTCATGGCACCTGTTCCTCGTGTCGTGTGCGGCGGGATGGGAGTTGTTCGGCCGGAGGTGGGAGTGGCTGGCCGGCGGGCCGGGCCGGCCCGGTCAGGACTCGGTGACGGTCACCGAGTCCATGCGGTGGAGGGTGATGGGCGTACCGGTGCTGCTGGAGGCGACCGAGCCGCCGGCGTTGATCTTCTCGACCACGTCCATGCCGGAGGTCACCTTCCCGAACAGCGTGTAGCTCGGGGCCAGGTTCTCACCCTCGGGGCCGGCCACGATGAAGAACTGGCCGTTGTTGGTGTTGGGCCCGGCGTTGGCCAGGGCCACCGACCCCAGCGGGTACTGCGGGTTGGCTGTCTTCGGCAGCTCGTCGGCGAACGTGTAGCCGACGCCGCCCGTCCCGGTGCCGGTGGGGTCGCCCGTCTGGTCCATGAAAGTCTGGATCACGCGGTGGAAGATCATGCAGTCGTAGTAGTGCTGGTTTGCGAGGAACACGAAGCTGTTGACCGCCTTCGGCGCGGCCTTGGGGTCGAGCTGGATGGTGATCGGGCCGACGTCGGTGGTGATCGTCGCCGTGTACGTCTTGGACGGGTCGATGGTCATCGGCGGGAACGACGAGTACGAGGGCTTGTTGAGGGTGGCGCTGAAGCCGGCCGGGCAGTCGGCCGAGGTGGTGATGGCGCTGGGCGACTTGTCGCCCGACCCGCCCGGCCGCGCCGGAGCGGTGGTGGTCGAGGCGGAGGTGGTGGTCGAGGTCGTCGTGGCGGCGGTCGTCGTCTTCTTCCCCGGCTTGAAGATCAGGTAGGAGACGCCGACAACGACGGCTGCCACCACCACGATGGTGATGACGCGCCGAAGGGACTGCTTGCGCTTCTTGACCTTCTGCTGGGCTTCCAGCCGGGATTGCCGGCCGGCCTTCTGACGTTCACGCTTCTCGGTTCCCACGGGGGATCAGGGTAGCCGTTCCACTTGGCGCCTCGGTCGTCGCCCACCGCCATGCCACCGGGGCGCCCACCGCCATGCCACGGGCCCCCACCGCCATGCCACGGGTGCGCCCACCTCCACCGGGACCCCCGCACGGCTCGCTGTAGCCTTGACCCCCATGTCGCTCGTGGTGCAGAAGTTCGGTGGAACGTCGGTTGCCGACGCCGACCGCATCCGGGCCGTGGCCGACCACGTGGCCCGCACCCGCCGTGCCGGCAACGACGTCGTCGTCGTGGTCAGCGCCATGGGGAGGACGACGGACGAGCTGATCAGGCTGGCGGCCGACGTCAGCTCCATCCAGCCGACCCGCGAGGTCGACATGCTGCTCAGCGCCGGTGAGCGCATCTCCATGTCCCTGCTGTGCATGGCCCTGGCCGAGCTCGGCGTCGACGCGGTGTCCTACACCGGCAGCCAGGCCGGCATCATCACCGACGCCGTCCACACCAGGGCCAAGATCGTGGAGATCCGGGCCGACCGGCTGCGGGAGACCCTCGACGACGGCGGCGTGCCGGTGGTGGCCGGCTTTCAGGGGGTGTCGGTCGAGCGGGACGTGACCACCCTCGGGCGCGGGGGGTCGGACACCACCGCGGTGGCGCTGGCCGCCGTACTGGGCGCCGATGTCTGCGAGATCTACACCGACGTGTCCGGGGTGTTCAGCACCGATCCGCGCATCGTGCCCGAGGCCCGTCGCCTGGCGCGGGTCAGCTATGAGGAGATGCTCGAGATCGCCGCCAGCGGGGGCCGGGTACTGGCCCTGCGGTCAGTGGAGTTCGCACGTAACCACCAGGTGCCGCTCCATGTGCGGTCGAGCTTCACATGGGAGCCCGGTACCTGGGTCGACGAGGAGGATGCATCGATGGAACAGGCAGTCGTCACCGCGGTGACCCACGACGAGTCGGAGGCCAAGGTCACCGTCATCGGGGTGCCCGATCGCCCCGGGCTGGCCGCCCGGCTGTTCCGGGCACTGGCCGAGCGCAACATCAACGTGGACATGATCGTGCAGAACACTTCGCTGCACGGGACCACCGACATCTCCTTCACCGTCCCCGGGCACGATCTGGCCGTAAGCACCGAAGTCTGCGAGGCGCTCGTTCCTGACCTGGGCGCCTCCGGCGTGAACAGCGACTCCGACGTCGCCCGGGTGTCGCTGGTCGGAGCGGGGATGAAGACGCACCCCGGTGTGACAGCGCTCACCTTCGAGACGCTGGCGTCCCTCGGGATCAACATCGAGATGATCTCCACGTCGTCGATCCGGATCTCCTGCATGGTCCGTGCCTCGGCAGCAGAAGATGCCGTGCGCGCCCTTCACGCCGCCTTCGAACTGGCCTGAGCGGCGGGGTCCCTGGCGGACCGGGGCTGCAGCGCCGCCGGTCGGCCCGCAGCGCCGCCGGTCGGCCCGCAGCGCCGCCGGTCGCCACACCGACCTCTCCTAGACTGTGGCCATGCGTGTGGGAGTCGTCGGTGCAACCGGCCAGGTGGGGGCGGTGATGTGCTCCATCCTCGACGAGCGGGACTTCCCCCTTGACGACCTGCGGCTGTTTGCGTCGCACCGCTCGGCCGGTCGCCGACTGTCCTTCCGGGGCGACGACGTGATCGTCGAGGATGCAGCCACCGCCGACCTGGCCGGGCTGGACATCGCCCTGTTCTCCAG
This sequence comes from Acidimicrobiaceae bacterium, assembly GCA_003138855.1. Lineage (GTDB taxonomy): Bacteria > Actinomycetota > Acidimicrobiia > Acidimicrobiales > RAAP-2 > Bog-756. The sequence continues at coordinate 25,821 of PLHF01000044.1, forward strand.
TGGGGCCACCTCCTCGCGTGAGCTGGCCCCGCGCTTCGCCGGGGCGGGGGCCGTCGTCGTCGACAACTCCTCCGCCTGGCGGATGGACCCCGATGTCCCCTTGGTGGTCCCCGAGGTCAATGCCGGCGCCCTCGGCTCCATCCGGAAGGGCATCGTGGCCAATCCGAACTGCACCACCATGGTGGCCATGCCGGTGCTCAAGCCCCTGCACGACGCAGCCGGTCTCCGCCGGCTGGTCGTCTCCACCTACCAGGCCGTCTCCGGCTCGGGGCTGGCCGGGGTGGCCGAGCTGGAGGGGCAGCTGATCAAGACGGCGGACCAGGCTGCCGCACTCACCTTCGACGGCGCAGCCGTGGAGTTCCCTCCGGCTGCCACCTTCCCCGGGCCCATCGCCCACAACGTGATCCCGGTGGCCGGGCACCTTGTCGGCGACGGCTCCGGTGAGACCAACGAGGAACAGAAGTTCCGGGACGAGAGCAGGAAGATCCTGGAGATCCCGGGCCTCGCGGTCAGCTGCACCTGTGTCCGCGTCCCCGTCTTCACCGGCCACTCACTGTCCATCGTGGCCGAGTTCGAGTCGGCACTCAGCCCCGAAGAAGCTGTGAGGCTGCTCGCCGGGGCGCCGGGCGTGGAGCTGTCCGATGTGCCCACCCCGCTGCGGGCTGCGGGCAGCGACCCCTCGCTGGTGGGCCGCATCCGGGTGGCCGACGGAGCCGATCACGGCCTGGCACTGTTCGTCAGTGGTGACAACCTCCGCAAAGGGGCCGCGCTCAACGCGGTGCAGATCGCCGAGGCGCTCGTCTCGCTGGGCATCGTCGCCTGACCCGGCTCCGGCCCGTCCGCTGTCCCCGCGCCACCTGAGCCCGGATGACCTACCTAGATGACGGGGTCCGCGGGGGGCGCCAGCATAGCGACCCGCTTGGCCAGGTTGACCGCGTGGTCGCCGAAGCGCTCGTAGAAGCGCGCCACCATGGCCAGCTCCACGGCCACCGGCAGAGGCATGGCGCCGGCCACCACCTCCATCGTGAGGCTGACGTGGAGGTCGTCCATCTCGTCGTCGAGGGTGTCGACCGCCGACGTGCTCAGGGGGAGGCGCTCGGCGTAGGCGTCGGCGGTGGCCCGCCACATGTGGATGGCCACCTCGCCCATCCGCTCGATCAGGCCCCTGCTGCGGGCGGACAGCTCTCCGCCGAGCCCGCGCGCTGCCCGTCGGGCGATGTGCTCGGCAAGGTCCCCGTTCCGTTCGAGGTCGGGCAGCATCCTCATCACCGTGACCAGGAACCGCAGGTCGCTGGGAGCGGTGATGCCGGCCACGGTGAGCTGCTGGAGGGTCAGCTGCTCGATGTCGTGGTAGACCGCGTCGACCACCTCGTCCCGGTCGGCAAGGGCCTTGGCCGCCTCCCGATCCCCGGAGAGGAGTGCCAGGGTGGCCCCGGACACGGACTCGCCGACCAGCGCGAACATCCGGATGACCATCCTGTCGATGCGTTCGAGGGCGCTTTCCACCCTGCCAACCGTAACCGTTGGGGCGGAGGCCCCTCCGTCGGGTTCGTGGCGCTTTCCGGGCTGCGGTCTTCAGCCTGGTGGTCGGTCCCTGCCGGGTCCGCCCGCATCGAGCTCCTCCTCGGGCTCGTCGACGACCTCCCCGACGATGACCCGCGGCCCTGAGCCCCACGACAGGTAGCGCCACGACCAGTTCACCAACACGATGATCTTGTTTCGGTAGCCGATGAGGTAGAGCAGGTGGAGCGCCAGCCAGGCCAGCCACCCCAAGGTGCCCCGCATCACCGTGCCGTTGCGGAACTGGGTGATGGCGGCCCGGCGGCCGATGGTCGCCATGATGCCCTTGTCCTGATAGCGGAAAGGTTCGACCGGCCGGCCCTCGATCCGATTGAGTATCTGGCGGGCTGCGTGACCACCCGACTGGATGGCCACCTGGGCGACCTGTGGGCAGATCCGATCCGAGTCGGCCGGATCGGGCCCCCACAGCACCGCCGCCGCATCCCCGACGCCGTAGGCGCCGTCGTGCCCGGGGAGCGACAGGTCCGTTCCCACCACGAGGCGGCCGTTCTGGCCGGTGGCAGCACCCAGTTGGGAGGCGACGGTGCCCTCGACCGTGACCCCACCGGCCCAGATGACCGTCCGGGTGGGGATCTGGGTTCCGTCGTCGAACTCCACGTGGGAGGCCGTGACCGCCTTCACCATGTGGCCGAGCTTGAGCTCCACCCCGCGGCCCTCCAGGGTGGTCGCGGCATAGGAGGCAGCCGATTCCTTGAACGGGGTGAGCAGCCGGCCCAGCCCGTCGACCAGGATGATCCGCTCGGCCGCCCGGTCGAAGCGGAAGCCGTCGTGGCGCACGGCGACATCCAGCAGCTCGGCCAGGGCGCCGGCCACCTCGACCCCGGTGGGCCCGCCCCCGACGACGACGAACGTGATGGCGCCCTCCGCGGCCATCTCCGGGTGGGCGTCGACGTCCTCGAGCTGGCGGAGCACGTGGTCCCGCAGGCTGCGTGCATCGGTAAGCGTGTAGAGGGGGTAGCTGTACCCCGATGCCCCGGGGATGCCGAAGAACTTGGCGGTGGCGCCGCTGGCCACGATGACCGAGTCGAACGGGAGGGAGTGCGTGTCCCGCAGAAGGATCTCCCGCCGGTCCCAGTCGACGCCGGTGACCGTGGCGAACCGGAACGTGATGTTGTCGGCCCGCCCGAAGATCGCCCTGATCGGGTAGGCGACGTCGCCCGAGTCGAGGCCGGCGGTGGCCACTTCGTAGAGCAGCGGCTGGAAGGTGTGGAAGTTGCGCTGGTCGATGATCGTCACCTCGACGGGTTGGCCAGCGAGGGCCCTGGCCGCCGAAAGCCCGCCGAAGCCTGCGCCAACGATGGCCACGCGATGCATCGGGCCATGGTGGCACACGTCACGTGACCCGGCGGAGCCCTCGTCCCCGGAGGTGGCACACCGTCTCGGTACGCTTGCCGCCGAGGGCCCTCTGGGCCCCTCTGGGCCCAGAGGAGGACTCGTCATGATCACCGGACTCGTACTCGGCCTCGTCGCCGGCGTCGCCCTGGGCCTTGCGGTGGGACTGTTGGTCCGCTCCAACCAGGTCACGGCGGCCCGGACCGCCGAGGCCCGGCTCGCCGACGCCCTCGATCAACAGCGGCTCCTCACCGAGGAGCTCCAGGGCCTTCGGGCGCAATTGATCGCCGAGCAGCAGCGGGTGGTGGCGCTCCAGGCCGAAGCGTCCCGTCTGGCCACGGAGCTCAACTACGAGCGCGAGGCGGCCTCCCAGCGGGCAGCCTCCTTCGACGAGGTTCGCGATCAACTGCTGGGAGAGTTTGCCCGCCTGTCCACCGCGGCGCTGCAGCAGAACAGCGACCAGTTCCTTCAGTTGGCCGACACCAAACTCAGCGAGACCCGCCAGGCGGCCGACGGGGAGCTGGCCAAGCGCCAGGAGGCCATCGAGCAGCTGCTCAAGCCGATCGGCGAGCAGCTGGGCAAGTACGAGGCGGGGATGCAGCGCCTCGAGGTCGAGCGCCAACGGGCGTACACGACGCTCACCGAACAGATGAAGCACCTCTCGACCTCGCACGACCAGCTGCAGAAGGAGACCCGCAACCTGGTCACCGCCCTGCGGTCGCCCCAGACCCGTGGTCGCTGGGGGGAGCTGCAGCTGCGCCGGGTGGTGGAGATGGCGGGCATGCTCGAGCACTGCGACTTCGACGAGCAGGTCACCTCGGACGCGGACGGCGGCCGCATGCGTCCCGACATGGTCGTGCACCTCCCGGGGGGAAAGAACGTGGCGGTCGATGCCAAGGTCCCCATGCAGGCCTTCCTGGATGCCAACGAGGCAGACGACGAATCGACCCGCCGCGCCCATCTGGCCAGCCACGGCCGCCAGATGAAGGCCCACGTCGATGCCCTGGCCAAGAAGGAGTACTGGAAGCGCGTCGACCCCTCGCCCGAGTTCGTGGTGGCGTTCATCCCCGGCGACCCGCTGCTCACCGCTGCGCTCGAGCACGAGCCGGGGCTGATGGAGCATGCGGTGGCCAACAACGTCCTCCTGGCCACGCCCACCTCTCTCATCGCCCTGTTGCGGGCGGTGGCCTACGGGTGGCAGCAGGACGCACTGGCCGAAAACGCCCGTGACGTCCAGAAGCTCGGCGTGGAGCTGTACCAGCGTCTCGCGGTGCTCGGCGATCACGTGTCCGGTGTCGGCAAGGGGTTGAACAGCGCGGTGGCCGCATACAACAAGGCCGTCGGGTCGCTCGAAGGGCGGGTGCTGGTCACGGCCCGGCGGTTCGTCGAGATGGGCGTGGTCCCGGCGGGGGAGAAGGAGTTGCCCTACCCCCCCTCGGTCGATGCCACCACCCGGGCGCTCCAGTCACCGGAGTTGAGCCCACCCACGTTGGACCTCCCACTCCCCGGTGGAGCGCTGCCGGCGGGTGACGAACCGGTGGGCGCCGGTACGGGCGACGGCCACGAATGAAGGCATCCGACGGGATCGCCGACGCCGGCAATCGTCCAACATAAGCAGTTGTGAAGAATGTGACGATCTGATTGCAGTTCTCAGGGGATTCCAAGGTCCGTAGGGGTAAATTCGCACCTGGACGGCCTCTCCGCTCGCACGAGACGACGGTGAGGTGCACACAATTGCGCAAGCAAGAGGGAGGCATGACGTGAACATCCTGGTGCTCGGTGGCGACGGCTATCTCGGTTGGCCGACGGCGCTGTACCTCTCACGGCGGGGTCACCGCGTGGGCATCGTCGACAACTTCGCGCGGCGGGCCTACGACCTCGAGATCGGCGTCGAAAGCCTGGTACCCATCGTCAACCTCCAGCGGCGCGTCCGCCGCTGGCACGAGATCTCCGATCTCTCCATCGACGTCTTCGTGGGGGACCTCACCGACGCGGCCTTCGTCAGCGAGACGCTCGCCTCGTTCGAGCCCGAGGCGGTGGTCCACTTCGCCGAGCAGCGCTCGGCCCCCTATTCGATGATCGACCGGAAGCATGCGGTCTACACCCAGGTCAACAACGTGGCCGGGACGCTCAACCTTCTCTACGCCATCGCCGAGCAGAACAGGGACATCCACCTGGTGAAGCTGGGAACCATGGGCGAGTACGGCACGCCCAACATCGACATCGAAGAGGGCTACATCGAGATCACCCACCGGGGCCGCACCGACGTGCTGCCCTACCCGAAGCAGCCCGGCTCCTTCTACCACCTGTCCAAGGTCCACGACAGCGCCAACATCATGTTCGCCTGCCGCATCTGGGGCATCAGGGCCACCGACCTCAACCAGGGGATCGTCTACGGCCACCAGACCGAGGAGACCGCGCTCCATCCCGACCTGGCCACCCGTTTCGACTACGACGGAGTCTTCGGGACGGTGCTCAACCGGTTCTGCGTCCAGGCGGTCACCGGCCACCCGCTGACCGTCTACGGCGCCGGCGGGCAGACCCGGGGGATCCTCAACATCCTCGACACCCTCGCCTGCGTGGAGCTGGCGCTGCTGCATCCTGCGGATCCCGGGGAGTTCCGGGTGTTCAATCAGTTCACCGAGTCCCTCTCCGTGCAGGAGATGGCCGACCTGGTGGTCGCCAACTACTCGGGGCACGCGGTGATCGAGCACTCGCAGGATCCGCGGGTGGAGAAGGAGGACCACTACTACCGGGCCGCCCACACCAAACTGCTCGACCTGGGGTTGATCCCCCACCTCCTGACCTCGCCGGTGATCCAGTCCGTCCTTGCGGAGGCCGACAGGTACAAGGCCAATGTCGACCCGGCCGCCATCCGGCCGACGGTCGAGTGGCGGAACACGTCAAGCAGCCTGGCCACTTCAGCGGGAGCGGGTCCCGTTGACGGGGCTCCGGCCGGCACCGGGGCCGATTCCCGGGTGTCGGCCAACTGATCCGTCCGTAGGTCGCCGGTGGCCGCATCGCCGGCCGCGGAGATCCGCTCCTGTGGCGGCAGGTGTCGCAGGGTCCGGGCCCGAGGGGCGGCACTATCGTCATCGAGATGCCGAGGTCCCGCCGTAGACGCCGCCCTGCCGGCCACCGCGGCCTGAGGAGACCGTTTTTGGTCGGCATCGCCGCCATCTTCACGATCGTGGTGATCCTCGGCTCGCTGATCGAGATCCACGCGCAGTCCAGCGGCTATCGGACGGCGACGGACACCGGGTACGGGGCCCTGGCATCGCGGGTGGTGGAGGCCTCGAACCAGACCGGGGCCGAATTGGCGGACCTCATGGACAAGGCTCCTCAGCTGCCCAACCAGCTGCTGGACGGCACTGCGGTGCCCCAGACGGCGCGGGCAGAGATCCAACAGGGACTCGACCGGGCGATGCGGTCGACTGCGCAACAGGCGTACCAGGCGGACCACAGCGTGCCCCCGACACCCACCGGTGACGTGAGCCCCCGGTTCACCCAGGTGATGGCGGACCGGGCCTCCGCCGTGTCGGGTCTTCGGGAGACCATCGACCAACTGCTCGGCATGTCCCCCCTGCCGATCGCCGGCGCGCCGTCGACTTCGGTGCCGCCCAGCTCGGCTCCCCTGATCTCGATCGGCCAGGCGGCCTCGGCCATGGCCGCCGAGGGCCTCCTCCTCCAGCAGGCCGACGACTCCTACCAGACTCTGCTGGCAGACATCCGCCTGCACCGGATCGCGGTCCATCTGCCGAGGTCGGTGTGGGTGCCCGCTCCGGTCGAAGCCGCCGCCCTCGGATCCACCCGGCTCGGTGCGTCCGCCTCGGAGCTGTCGGCGTCGGCGGCGCTGGCCCCCTTCCACCGGCTGGTGATCACCGCGGTGGGCCTGACCCCCCCCGCTGTTGCCGCGGGCGACGTCGGCATCGTGGGCGACTCGTGCGGCGATCCGCATTCGCTCGTCCCCGGGCCGACCCCTACGGTGCTGCCGCCGACCACCTCGGTCGCCGCCGCCGTCACCGTGACCAACTGCGGCACGGTCACCGAATCGGGGGTGTCGGTGACCGCCACACTGGTGCCGGCCGACCCGCCCGGCACCGCGCCACCGTCTGCCGGCTCCACGGGCGGACGGTCCCGGGCCACGGTAACGGTCCGGTCGGGGGGATCCGTGGCCCTGTCGATGTCCCCCCTCGCGGTTGCCGCCGGCCACCGGTTCTCACTGACCATTGCGGTCGCCACACCCCCCGGGCAGGCGGACACCACCGGGTCCACCCAGGAGTATCTCCTCCAGATATCCGGTTGACCGGGTGGGTCTGCGCTCCGTCGGAAACCGGCCCCACCGGCCGCCGCTGGTGGGGTGGGTGCCGGTCCGGGGCGCATGCCGCTGTGCCAGTTGGTCAGGGTCGGGGAATGACGATCTAGGATTGGGTTCGGCAATGAGTGAAGAGACCAACGGAAGGTTCTGAGGCGAGTGGCCGAAAGCATCACGATCACCGACAACCGGACCGGTGAGTCCCTCGAGATTCCCTTTGAGAACGGGGGGATCCCGGCAACCCAGTGGGGGAAGCTCCTCCCCGGCGTCTGGTTCTACGACCCGGGCTTCGTGTCGACGGCGGCGTGCGAGAGTTCGATCACCTTCCTCGACGGCGACGAGGGGATCCTCCGCTACCGGGGCTATCCGATCGAGCAGCTGGCCGAGCAGTCGACCTTCCTCGAAGTCGCCTATCTCCTGTTGAAGGGCGAGCTGCCGAGCCCGGCCGAGTACGACGTCTGGCAGCACGAGATCACCCATCACACGTTCATTCACGAAAACGTGCGGAAGCGCTTCCTCGAGGGGTTCCACTACGACGCCCATCCCATGGGAATGCTGGTTTCGGCGGTGGCTGCGCTCTCCACCTTCTACCTCGACGCCAAGGACATCTTCGACATCGAGTCGCGGAACAAGCAGATCATCCGCCTGATCGCCAAGATGCCCACTCTGGCGGCAGCCGCCCACCGGTTCAGCGTGGGCATGCCCTTCGTCTATCCGGACAACTCGCTGAAATTCACCTCCAATTTCCTGTCCATGATGTGGAAAACCGCCGAGCCGCGGTTCGATGCCAATCCGGCCCTGGCTCGCGCCCTCGACGTCCTGTTCATCCTCCACGCCGATCATGAGCAGAACTGCTCGACCACCGCCATGCGGGTGGTGGGCTCGTCGCATGCCGACCCCTACTCGGCCACCGCCGCCGCCGCTGCCGCCCTCTACGGGCCCCGGCACGGGGGGGCCAACGAGGCGGTCATCCGGATGCTGACCGACATCGGTTCGCTCGAGAACGTCGAGCCGTTCATCGCCTCGGTCAAGGAGGGCTCGGGTGTACGGCTGCAGGGGTTCGGCCACCGGGTCTACAAGAGCTACGACCCGCGGGCCAAGATCATCAAGAAGACCGCCGACGAGGTGTTCGAGATCACCGGCAAGAACCCGTTGCTGGACATCGCCCTGAAGCTCGAGGAGATCGCCCTCTCCGACGAGTACTTCATCTCCCGCCGGCTCTACCCCAACGTCGACTTCTACTCGGGCCTCATCTACCAGGCCATGGGGTTTCCGCTCGAGATGTTCCCCGTGCTGTTCGCCATTCCCCGGACGGCGGGCTGGCTCGCCCACTGGCAGGAGATGCTCGATCAGGACTCGAAGATCGCCCGCCCGCGGCAGCTCTACATAGGAGAAGCCGAGCGGAACTACGTGCCCGTCACCGACCGCTGACCACCGGGTGGCCCTGCCGGACGCCGCTCAGGACACACCCGGGCCGGGGCCCTTGCGCATCAGGCCCTCTTGGACCATGGAGACCACCAGGTCCCCGTTGCGTGCGAACATGAAGCCCCGGGCCAGGCCGCGGGCACCGTATGCACTCGGGCTGTCCATGTCGTAGAGCAGCCAGTCGTCGGCCCGGAACGGCCGGTGGAACCACATGCAGTGATCGAGGCTGGCGCCCATGAATTCGGGGTCGTCCCAGCTTACGTCGTGGGGGGCCAGCATGGTGTCGAACAGGGACATGTCCGAGGCGTAGGCGGCGATGCAGGCGTGCAGGAGCGGATCGTCCGGAAGTGTGCCGTCGGCGCGGATCCACAGCCGCTGGGTCGGCTCCTTGCCGCCGCCGTGGATGAACGGCAGGCCCCCGATGTGTCGCTGGTCGATCGGATGGGGCCGGGCGAACCAGTCCCCGACGCTCTCGCGGTAAGGCTCGAGCCGGACTGCCAGGGTCTCGAGCGTCTCCGGGTCGGGGACGTCGGGCATGGGGAATTGGTGGGACAGTCCGACCTCGTCGGCGTGGAACGAGGCCGACATGTTGAAGATGGCCCGTCCGTGCTGGATGGCGACCACCCGGCGGGTGGTGAACGACCGTCCGTCGCGGATGCGGTCCACTTCGTAGAGGATGGGGATGCTCGGATCGCCCGGCCGGAGGAAGTAGGCGTGCAGGGAGTGCGGCCGTCCGGTTTCGACCGTTCGCCCCGCGGCCATCAGGGACTGGGCGGCCACCTGTCCACCGAACACGCGTTGGCGGTCCTCGTTGGGGTTCACGCCCCGGAAGATGTTGACTTCGATGGGCTCGAGATCGAGCAGGTCCACCAGGAACTCGAGTGCTTTGGACACGTCCCCATCCTGCCAGGTGAGGGTGGCCATCCATGCCCTGGTGTCGGTCGGGACCCGGTCCCCGCGGCGGGCGGGCGCCGGCGATCAGCGTCCCGCTACGGTTACCGACCGTGCCTGCGATCACCTTTCCCGACGGATTCCTCTGGGGGACAGCCACCGCCGCCCATCAGATCGAGGGTGGCAACATCAACAACGACTGGTGGGCGATGGAGCACGACCCCACCTCCGGCTGTGCCGACGTGAGCGGCGACGCCTGCGACTCCTTCAACCGCTACCCCGAAGACATCGCTCTGGTCGCCGGGCTGGGGTTCTCCTCGTACCGCTTCTCGCTCGAGTGGAGCCGCATCGAGCCGGAGGACGGCGAGTTCTCGCTGGTGGCGCTCGATCACTACCGCCGGATGGCTGCCACCTGCCACGAGCACGGCATCCTGCCGGTGGTCACCTTCCACCATTTCACCCACCCCCGGTGGCTGGCTGCCGCCGGCACCTGGGAGGCAGTGCACGCCCCGGACCGGTTCGCCCGGTTCTGCGATCGGGCCACGGCCCACCTGGGCGACCTGATCGGGATGGCGTGCACCCTCAACGAACCCAACGTGGTGGCGACGATGGGGTGGAGGCACGGGGTCTTCCCACCCCGGGTACGGGACCGGGTGCGCAGGGACGTGGTGAACCAGTCCCTGGTGACCGCGCACCGCAAGGCGGTCGACGCCATCCGATCGGGACCGGGCGACTTTCCGGTGGGCCTCACGCTGTCGATGACCGACTACCAGCTGCAGCCCGGTGGCGAGGAGTGGCTCGAACGGTTGCGGCGGCCTTCCGAGGACGTCTTCCTCGAGGCCACCGGAGGTGACGACTACCTCGGGGTGCAGACCTACACGCGGGTGCGTGTCGGGCCCGAGGGCTTCGCCGGTCCGGAAGCAGGGGTCCCCACCTCGCAGATGGGCTACGAGGTGTGGCCGGAGGCCCTCGAGGCCACGATCCGGCGAGCCTGGGACAAGACGGGCGGCCTCCCGGTGCACGTCACCGAAAACGGCATCGGGACCGACGACGACGAGCAGCGCATCGACTACGTGAAGCGGGCGCTGGGCGGGGTGCAGCACTGCCTCGACGACGGGGTCGACGTGCGCGGGTACTTCTACTGGAGCCTCTTGGACAACTTCGAGTGGGTGCTCGGTTACGGCCCCACCTTCGGCCTCGTGGCGGTGGACCGTGAGACGTTCGAGCGCCGGCCGAAGCCCAGCGCGACCTGGCTCGGAGGCGTCGCCCGGGCCAGCGGGTTCTGACCCCGGACCGGCCACCGGGCCCGACCGCCACGGACCGCGGACTGGACCCTGGCGCGGGGGGACGGGCCCGCCTTGCCACCCCTGCGGCATCGACCCAGCTCGTCTGGGGGGACCACTGTTACGGTTGCATGACCACTAGGGTTGCCCTGATGAGCAGTCTTCCGTTGCGCGTGGAGCACCTGTGGGAGAAGCGGCACACCCCGGAGGCACAACATCTGTTCCGCTACACCTTGGTGTCGGTCGTCTCGACCGCCGTCTCCTTTGTCGTGTTGGCCTTGGTCTTCGGCGTGCTCCACCTGTGGGGGGAGATCGGGAGCACCGTGTTCGCCAACGTGGTGGCCACCGTGCCCTCCTACTACCTCAACAGGAAGTGGGTGTGGGGCAAGGGCGGCCGCTCGCACCTGGTCAAGGAGATCATCCCCTTCTGGAGCCTGTCCGCCATCGGCATCGTGGTGTCGATCGGCGGCGCCGCCATCGCCCGCCATATCAGCATCGTGCACCACCTGACCCATCTCGAGCAGACGGTGTTGGTGCTGGCGGCCAACATCGCCTCGTTCGGCGTGTTCTGGGTGCTCAAGTTCATGCTCTTCAACCGCCTGTTCCAGGTGCACCCGCTCGAGGAGCTCGACGAGCTCGTCGAAGCCGCCTGACCGACCGAGCTCGGATGGACGCCGTGCGGCCTCGCCGGCAATCGGCCGTCACCGGAGCTGACACCGGGTCGCACCCGCTCCACCGGAGCGCTGTACGTTGTGGATCGGTCGGCGCGCCGACGCCGAGGGAGGTTGGATGACAGGCACCGTGACGAGCAGTGGACCGCTCGTGCTCGTCGTGGCCGTGTTCCTTGCCAGCTCGGTGGAGATGGTCGAGGCGCTTACGATCGTGCTCGCCGTCGGAGTGACCAGGGGCTGGCGCTCGGCCCTCGAGGGAGTGGTCGCCGCCCTGGTGACCCTTGCCGCCCTGGTAGCGCTCCTCGGTCCGGCCCTGGTCCATTTCGTGCCCCTGTCGGCGCTCCGGTTGGTGGTCGGGGGGCTCTTGTTGATCTTCGGCCTCCAGTGGCTGCGAAAGGCCGTCCTCCGGGCTGCGGGTCTCAAGGCCAAGCACGACGAGGACGCCATCTTCGCCGAGCAGGTCGCCGAGCTGACCGCCGCTCCACCGTCCGAGGGCCGAGCTGCGACCGGATTCGTGGTTGCCTTCAAGGGAGTCTTCCTCGAAGGGCTCGAAGTGGTGGTCATCGTGCTCACGCTGGGGACGACGTCCCACCACCTCGGCCTGGCCGCCGCCGCCGCCGCTGCTGCGGTGGTCGTGGTGCTGGTCGCCGGTCTCATCGTCGCCCGGCAGCTGTCCCGCGTCCCCGAGAACGCCATGAAGATGGGGGTGGGGCTGATGTTGGTCAGCTTCGGGACCTTCTGGTCGGGCGAGGGAGTGGGCGTGCATTGGCCCGGCGCCGATCTGGCCATCCCGGTGCTCGTCGCCGTCTATGGCGCGGTGGCCTGGGCTCTGGTGGCGCTGCTGGACCGTCGGGACGGGCACACGGTCACGAGTGCCGTCGGTGCCGGAGGAGCCGACCATGGCTGAGGGGGAAGCCCCGAGCGGGTCGCGGCCTCTGGTGGCCCGGTGGATCGTGGGCTTCGGCCACTTCTGGTGGGACTTCCTGATCGGGGACACCCCCGAACTGTTCGTCGGGGCCCTGGTCGTGGTGGGCTCGGTAGCGCTCCTGTGCCTGGACCACTCGCTGCGCACCGCTGCCGCGTTGGTGCTGCCCGTGCTGGTGGCAGCCCTCCTCGGGGCCTCGGTGTGGAAGGCGGGCCGAAAGCGCCCGTCCTGAGCGGCGCAGGGCTCGGCGACCGGGAGGACAGGCCGAACCGGGCGGTCCCAGCCGGGTCAGGCGATCAGTCCCGGAAGTTGTTGAACTGCAGCGGAATCCCGAAGTCCTCGGCCTTGCAGGCGTTGATGACGGACTGCAGATCGTCCCGCTTCTTGCCGGTCACCCGGAGCTGATCACCCTGGGTCTGGGAGCTGACGCCTTTCAGGCCCAGGACCTTGATGAACTTGTTGATCTTCTTGGCATGGTCCGAGGAGATGCCGGCCTGGATGGTCAAGCGCTGGCGAGCCGAGCCACGGGACGCCTCTTCGATCTTGCCGACGTCGAACGACTTGAGGGAGACCTCGCGCCGAACCAGCTTCTCTTGGAGCACCTGGTAGAGGGCGCGCAGCCGATCCTCGGTGGCCGACGAGAGGATCAGTTCTTTGTCGGTCAGCTCGATGGTGGAGTCCGTCCCCTTGAAGTCGAACCGGGTGGTGGCCTCCCGGTTGGCCTGGTCGACCGCATTGCGGACTTCCTGCATGTCAACTTCGGAAACGACGTCGAAGGTGGGCATGCCGAAACAGTAGCGCCGCACCAGGCGATAACCTTCCGGCCTGCGGGTCGGTGCCCGAGCGGCCAAAGGGAGCAGACTGTAAATCTGCCGCGCAAGCTTCGAAGGTTCAAATCCTTCCCGGCCCACGCAGACGAAAGCCCTGGTCAGAGAGGTGTACATGCCTCCCTGGCCCGGGCGTTCGTCGTTGCAGGAATGGCCGGGCAGCCATGCGCGCTTACCCGGTCCCGGGTGTGCGGGCCCAGCCATCCGGCCCGGGGCACGGCTCCCGCCCCCGCCGGAGGCTTCGGATTAGGCTCCTTGCGTGCAGGGCCATTGCTCGCCTACCCGGACCGGGCGCCATCGGGCGTGGCCGGCCCGGCCATGACCCGCCCGCGCCGACGCGCCGACCGGGCGGGCGGGCTGCTGCCGATCAGGCTCTTCCTGGCCGACGTCGATGGGACCCTCGTCACCCAGGACAAGGTGCTGACCGACAGGGCAGTGGACGCCGTACGCGAACTGGGCCAGGCCGGGATCGCGTTCGCCGTCACGAGCGGCCGGCCGCCGCGAGGGATGTCGATGCTGGTGGAGCCGCTCCAGATCACCCTGCCGTTGGCCGCCTTCAACGGGGGCATCCTGGTCGGCCCCGACATGACGGTCATCGAGCAGCAGGTGATTCCCGAAGTGCTCGTCCCCCAGATCATGGCGCTCCTCACGGCCGCATCGCTCGACGTCTGGCTCTATCGGGGCGCAGAGTGGTACGTGCGCGACCGCAAGGCCCCCCATGTGGACCGTGAGGCCTGGACGGTGAAGTTCGAGCCGACGGTGGTCGAGCGCTTCGACGGGCTCACCGACAACGTGGCCAAGATGGTCGGGGTCAGCGACGATCACGACGCCGTCTCATCGGCGTCCACCATGGTCCGTGACCGCTTCGGCGACCATGTCTCGGCGGCGCCCTCGCAGCCCTACTACCTCGACGTGACCCATCCCGACGCCAACAAAGGGGCGGTGGCCCGCGTGCTCGCCGCCCGCCTCGGCATCGCGAGCGGTCAGATCGCCACCATCGGCGACATGCCCAACGATGTCCTCATGTTCGCCCACTCGGGCCTCAGCATCGCCATGGGCAATGCCGACACGCAGGTCCAGCGGGCGGCCCGCCGAGTGACGACCTCCAACGAGGACGAGGGGTTCGCCAACGCCGTCGAACGGTTCGTCCTGCCCCGACGACCCTGAGCACCGGCAGGCCCGGCCGCTGACCCAGGCTCCGATGCTGCCGGCGGGCGACACTGCCGGCAGGTGCGGCCCAGGTAGCGTCGTGCAACGTGGTGGCCCTTGAATGGCACCGCCGATTGGTTACAATGAGGTTACGGATTGATTGCGGTCACGGTTCCACGGGCATCCGGCGGCACCGGTCGGGGACACGCATTCGACGCCGCGGGCCATCCCGAGCCCTTGCCACATGGGACTGTCTGAGCACGTCAGCAGCCCGACGGAGGAGAGACCCGAACCTTCATGCCACCCGAACCCATGCCGACCGAGGCGCTCGGAGACGAGCAGCCTCGCGAGTCGCGTGGCACCTCCGGCGGCACCACTGCGCTGCGGACTGCGGCAGGGTTCGTCGGGTCGTCCCTGCACCGCCTGAAACACACGACGGGCTTCGCCGGCGACCAGCCGCCGGTGGCCGGCGAGGACGCCCAGCCCCGTGGTCTCGTGCTGCGGCCGGCGCTGCTCGGATTCGTGGCCGTCCTGGCTGTCAGCATCGGGGCGTCGTTGCCCAGCTCCCCGTTCAAGCTGGAGATGCCCGGGGTCTGGTTCTTCGGCGAGCCCTCGTCGGGCGGGGCGAGCCGTTGGGGCGTCTACTTCTCGCTCGCTGCCGTCTACGGTGGCCTGCTCTTGTTCATGCGGGTCTGGTGGGGGATGACCCGGCTGTACTCCCGGTGCCCGGGGGTCGCCTTCAAGAAGATGATGTGGGTATTCGCGCTGTGGTCCCTCCCCGTGCTGGTGATCGCCCCACTGTTCAGCCGCGACGCCTACTCGTACGCCGCCCAGGGCGAGATGGTCAGCCATCACATGAACCCCTACCTGTACGGTCCCTTCCAGTTGGGGAACAACTCGTACACGGCCCCGGTCGACTCCTTGTGGGGCAATGCGCCCGCTCCCTACGGACCGCTCTTCCTCCAGATCGACGGCTTCTTCGCCCGGGTCACCTTCCACAACGAGCTGGCAACCATCGTCCTGCTTCGACTCCTGGCCTTCGCCGGGGTGCTGCTCATCGCCGCCTGCGTCCCCCGGCTGGCCCGCCTCTACCACCGTGACGGGGCCGAGCTGTTCACCCTGATGGTGCTCAACCCGGTGACGATCTTCCACCTGATCGGCGGAGCCCACAACGACGCGCTGATGCTGGGTCTCCTGGTCGCCGGCCTCACGGCGGCCAAGGAGAAGCGACCGATCGTCGGCATCGTGCTGTGCGCCCTGGCCACCGCAATCAAGGCCCCCGCGGCGCTGGGGATCCTCTACGTGGGATGGAGCTGGCTCGGCCCCCGGGCCTCTGTCCGCGACAGGTTCAGACCGGTGGTCACCGGCGGGCTCATCGGCGTGGGCATCCTCGGTTTCTTCTCCTACGTCAGCGGGCTCGGGTGGGGGTGGGTCACCATCCTTGGCTCACCGGGCGCGGTCCGTTCGTGGACGGCGCCCACCATGTCCCTGGCGCTGATCACCACCGGAATCGCTCACTTCGTCCACATCGGGGTGGGGTTCGGCGGCGTGCTTTCGGGCACCCGCCTCCTCGGCCTGCTGGTTGCCGGCGTCTGCGGAGTGTGGCTGCTGTTCAACAGCGACCGGATCGGCACCCTCAAGGCCCTGGGGATCACCCTGCTGCTCTTCGTTGCGCTGGGCCCGGTTGTGCAGCCCTGGTACCTGTCCTGGGGCCTGATCCTCCTGGCGCCCGTGGCGCTGGGGCGCCTCCGCTCGCTGATCATCGGGCTGTCCATGGTGACCGCGTTCATCGAGCTGCCGGGCGGCACCCAGCTGCTGAACAGCCTGCTTCACGGCGACCCCCTGCTGATCGCGCTGACCCTTCTTTGGATCCTCGTGGTCCTCACCGTTCCCCTGGCCACGTGGGAGCGTACGCAGCCGTTGGCTGCGACCTCCGAGCCGTCGCCCCGGTTGGCGGTCGCGTCGGCTGCCATCCGCTGACGGCAGGCAACCTCCTTCCGGGCGGCAGCCAGGACCGCCCGATGGGGGTGACGCCGCCCGCCGTGGTTCAGAGCATGTGCTGTAGGACGGAGACGTCCAGCCAGCGGTTGAACTTCCGGCCGATCTCCCGTTCGACCCCGACCATTTGGAACCCGCAGGCCTCGTGGAGCGCGATCGAGGCCATGTTGCCCCCGCCGATGCGGGCGATGATGGAGTGGAACCCGTGTTGGTTGGCCAGCGTGACGAGCTCCTCCAACAGCGACCGGCCGACGCCGCTCCCCCGGTGGGACGCATCCACATAGACCGAGTTCTCGACGGTGGTGGCGTACGAGGGGCGGTCCCGGTACGCCGAAAGGGAGCCGAATCCGAGGACCAGGCCGTCGTCGTCCACAGCCACGACGGCCGGATAGGGGCCCCGGTGGTCGGCCAGCCATCTGTCCTGCTCCTCGGGGGTGCGCGGGACGAGGTCGAAGGTCGCCGTGGAGCCGACCACCTCGGCGTTGTAGATCGCACGGATCGGTCCGGCGTCCGACCGTCTCGCCAGGCGAATGTGCATCCGCCGATGGTAGCCAGACAGGGTCCGCTTCTCGATCCGCTCCAGCTTTGGCTATGCTCTCATCTTTGCTGCTCGCTCGAGCTGCATTGCCCCCTTAGCTCAGTCGGCAGAGCACAGCCATGGTAAGGCTGGTGTCGTCGGTTCGATTCCGACAGGGGGCTCGCCCGTGGCGGCGTAGCTCAGTTGGTTAGAGCACACGGCTCATAATCGTGGGGTCGCCGGTTCGAGTCCGGCCGCCGCTACCAATTTCTGGACACAGGGCAATCATCGGAACGGATCTGCGGCCGGGTCGGCCGTCAGGCAAAAGGGAGTCACCGTGGCAAAGAACGAGAAGCGCATCCAGGTCACCCTGGCTTGCGAGCAGTGCAAACGACGGAACTACATCACGACGAAGAACAAGATGAACGATCGCGAGCGGATCGAGATGAAGAAGTTCTGCCGCTGGGATCGCCAGCACACGCTGCACAAGGAGACCCGATAGGGGTCGACCGGCTGGAAGCGACCCGATAGGGGTCGACCGGCTGGAAGCGACCCGATAGGGGTCGACCGGCTGGAAGCGACCCGGGGCGGGGCGCCTCCGGGGCTCGCCTGGGATTTCCGATGGCCCTGGTGCTAGCCTGAAGCACCGCCCCTGCGATCGGTTGGCCGTTCGCGGCATGGCGATCGACAGAGGGCAGTAGCTCAACTGGTAGAGCACCGGTCTCCAAAACCGAAGGTTGGGGGTTCGAGTCCCTCCTGCCCTGCTCTCCAATTGTGACAACGGTCGAAGGAAACGGCACGTGAACCGAGAACAGAAGCGACAGATGCAGCGTCAGGGCCAGGACCCCGATGGGGAGTCCGCGCCCAAACGCACGTCCGCGCCTCCTCGACGCGCCCCCAAGCGCGAGCCGTTCCGTGTGGGCCAGTTCCTGCGGGAGGTACGATCGGAGCTCCGCCAGGTAGCCTGGCCCAACAGGTCCGAGGTCATCAACTACACCACGGTGACCCTGGTCACCCTGCTCTCGTTGATGGTCCTGATCTTCATTCTCAACTACGCCTTTGCCAAAGGCGTCCTTTGGCTCTTCAAGACGTGATCGGTATGGCTGTGACCAAAGACGGAACCAACCCACCCATCGGCGACGACCAAGGCCTCGAAAAGGCCGAGGTGTCCGCTGCCCCCGAGGCCGATTCTGCGACCCCCGAGTCCGAATCCGCTGCCCCCGAGGCCGACGCCGCCGCTTCCGGCGAGGTGGAGGTCGCCGTCGAGGCAGATGCGGACACCGGGGACGAGTACGACGAGGACGACGAGGACGACGAGGAGCCGTTCGTCATCAGCCCCTACGACCAGCCTGGCCGCTGGTTCGTCGTGCACACCTACGCGGGGTATGAGAACAAGGTCAAGTCCAACCTTCACAGCCGGACCGTCTCGATGAACATGGAGGACCGCATCTATGAGGTGGTCATCCCCATGGAGGACGTCGTCGAGTTCAAGAACGGCAAGAAGGTGGTCGTCCAGAAGAAGGTGTTCCCGGGCTACCTCCTGTGCCGTTGCGAACTGGACGATGACAGCTGGTCCGTCATCCGGAACACCCCGGGGGTGACCGGCTTCGTAGGCCCGGGCACCAAGCCCACTCCGTTGTCGCGACGTGAGGTCGAGGGGATTCTCCAGGTCAAGGTCGAGGGTGGGGAGGCGCCGTCCAAGCGCAGCCGTCCCCGCCTCGAGCACGAGGTCGGCGAGACGGTGCGGGTCAAGGAAGGCCCGTTCGCGGACTTCTCCGGCCAGATCGCAGAGATCAACGAGGATCAGCTGAAGCTCAAGGTCCTGGTCAACATTTTCGGTCGAGAGACCCCGGTAGAACTCGAATTCAGCCAGGTCGCAAAGCTGTAGGCCGGCGGAAACAGGTAAGGAGAAGCACCAATGCCACCCAAGAAGAAGAAGCGCCTCCTCACGGTCGTGAAGATCCAGCTCCCGGCCGGTGGGGCCACCCCCGCGCCCCCGGTCGGAACCGCCCTCGGGCCGCACGGGGTCCAGACGATGGACTTCTGCAAGCAGTACAACGCAGCGACCGAGAACCAGAAGGGCTCGATCATCCCGGTCGAGATCTCCATCTACGAGGACCGGACCTTCACGTTCATCCTCAAGACCCCGCCGACCCCGGCGCTCCTGCGCCAGGCGGCCGGCATCCAAAAGGGTGCAGCCACGTCGGGCCGCGAGCAGGCCGGCTCGGTCACCAGCGCCCAGGTCGAGGAGATCGCAACCATCAAGCTGCCCGACCTCAACACCGCGGACATCGAATCGGCCAAGCGGCAGGTGGCCGGAACGGCACGTTCGATGGGTATCGCCGTCGCCGGCTGAGTCGGCGACCGAGCACAGTCAAGAAAGCAGAGTCATCATGTCCAGGGGAAAGAAGTACACGGCGAGCGTTTCCGGGTTCGACCGCCAGCATCTCTACGCGCCCGCCGAGGCGGTTGACCTGGTCAAGGCGTCGGCAAAGGCCTCGTTCGACGAGACCGTCGAGCTGGCAGTCCGGCTCGGGGTGGATCCTCGCAAGGCCGATCAGATCGTCCGCGGCACGCTGTCGTTGCCGGCAGGTACCGGTCGCACCGCCCGGGTGGCCGTGTTCGCCGCCGGCGAGAAGGCTGCCGAGGCGAGGGCCGCCGGTGCCGATGTCGTGGGTGCCGACGATCTCGTGGCCCGGGTGGCCAAAGAGGGCTTCCTCGACTTCGACATCGCCATCGCCACCCCGGACCTGATGGGCCAGGTCGGGACCCTGGGGCGCGTGCTCGGACCGCGGGGCCTCATGCCCAACCCGAAGACCGGCACCGTGACCGACGACGTGGAGCGGGCGGTCATCGAGTTCAAGGGCGGCCGGGTGGAGTACCGGACCGACAAGGTGGGCAACATCCATCTGCGGATCGGCAAGGCCTCCTTCGAGCGGGCCAAACTGCTCGAGAACCTGCATGCGGTGATGGACGAGCTCCATCGAGCCAAGCCGGCATCGGCCAAGGGCCGTTACGTGCGGGCGGTCACCATCTCTTCGACCATGGGCCCCGGGGTCCACATCGATCCCGTTCTGGCCCGCAAGGTCGATGAGGAGTTGGTGGCCACGGCCTGAGGCGCTGCAAGGCCTGGTGGGCATCCCCCGGGTGCGCTAGAGTTGCACCTTTCCAGATCTACAGAACTGCCGTAGACCTCCGGTGTACCGGTCAGCCGGTACCGAAGGGACCCGAACTGGGTCCGCCTGACGAGGCGTTCCGCATCGAGCACCCCGTGCCCGCTGTGCCGCCACTCGATGGTGTCTACGGCCCGTAACCGACAGAGCCCAGTGCTCGTGGAGGGACCATGGACAATCCGAGGGCCGAAAAGGTCGCCGTCGTGAACGAGGTGCGGGACCGGTTGGCTGCATCCGACGGCGCTGTGCTCACCGAGTACCGGGGCCTCACCGTCGCCGAGCTCGCCGCGTTGCGTAGGGAGCTGACTGCCGCCGGCGGCGATTACAAGGTCTACAAGAACACCCTGGTGCGCCTGGCCGTGGCCGACGGCCCCCAGGCCGCCATCCACGACCTGCTGACCGGCCCGACGGCGATCGCCTTCGTGCAGGGCGACGTCAGCGCGGTGGCCAAGGCCCTCCGGGATTTCGCCCGCAGCAATCCGAAGCTGGTGGTCAAGGGCGGCGTGGTGGCGAGCGGTGTCCTGTCGGCCGGCGAGATCAGCGTGCTGGCCGACCTCCCCTCGCGGGACACCCTTCTGGCGCAGTTCGCCGGGGCGCTGTCGGCACCGCTGCAGCAGCTGGCCGGACTGATCGAGGCCCTTCCCCGCAACCTCGCCTATGGGCTCTCCGCGCTCCTCGACCAGCGCCGGTCGGAGGGCGGGGTCGAGGCGGCAGTGGAGCCCGCACCGGCTCCCGAGCAGGCCGAGGTCGCTGCAGCGGAGTCCGACGGCGCCGAGGCCGGCGACGCACCGGAGGCCACGACCGAGTCCGAGGCCGCCGATGCTCCCGGGGCGGAGACCCAGGGCGAGTAGCGACACCTCGCCCGGTCCATTCGCGGTCCTCGACCCGGCCGGCACCCGGACGAACAGAACCAGTACCAGAGCAACCAACCGAACCAACCGAAGACAGACATTAGGAACAAGGAGTTAGACGATGGCAGGCACCCTGACCAAGGACCAGATTCTGGACGGCATCTCTGAGCTGTCCGTGCTCGAGCTCAGCGAACTGCTGAAGGAGTTCGAGGAGCGTTTCGGCGTGACCGCCGCGGCTCCGGTGGCCGCGGCCGCCGCGGCGCCCGCAGGCGGCGGCGAAGCCGCAGCCGAGGAGGAGAAGACCGAGTACGACGTCATCCTGATGGCTGCCGGTGACAAGAAGATCCAGGTGATCAAGGAAGTCCGCTCGCTGACCAGCCTGGGCCTCAAGGAAGCTAAGGACCTGGTGGACGGTGCCCCCAAGCCGGTGCTGGAGCGGGCCAACAAGGAAGATGCCGAAAAGGCGAAGGCACAGCTCGAGGGCGCCGGAGCCACCGTCGAACTCAAGTAGGGCGGCCGGGGTTCCGGTCGCCGGTTCGCCGACGGCCGGAACTCCGGGAGCAGCCGGACATCCGGCCCCGATCGGCACGGGCTCGATCCGGGGACCGCCCCCCTTGTCCCCCCCCACGGCGCAACGCTGCCCGGGTCGGAATCCTTGACGGCGGGCGATGGGTCTCCTACCCTGGGCAGGCCCGGATCGGGGATTTCCCTCCGTGGGTTGTGAATCCTTGCGCTTCCGGTTATGATTACTGGTTGCCGTGCCTGCTCCTGACGCCTTCCTCAGTATTCTGGCTGATTGACGCGCGCGCTGGCGCACCCTTCGACCGCTCCGGCGGCAGTCGTCGACCCCTGAAGGCAGTGCCCGGAATGTCCAGCTCCGACTAGTGATTCACCGCAGTAGCCCGTCGTAACACCGCAGTACCCCGTCCTTGCCCCATTCGCTTGCAACTGGGAGGAGTAGGCCGTTGCCTACACGGTCCAACAGCCCGGAACGTTTTTCGTTTGCCAATATCGACGAGGCCTTGCCGTTGCCGGATCTCGTCGCCATCCAACGGGACTCGTTCCAGTGGTTCCTGGACCGAGGTCTGGCGGAGACGTTCAACGACATCAGCCCGATCGAGGACTTCACCGGCCAGCTGAGCCTGGAGCTGGAGTTCGATCCGACCGATCCCGACCTGCGCCCGCCACCGAAGTTCTCGGTGGAGGAGTGCAAGGAGAAGGACATGACCTATGCCGCGCCGGTCTTCGTGCGGGCGCGATTCATGAATGCCGGTACGGGCGAGATCAAGGAACAGACGGTCTTCATGGGGGACTTCCCGGTGATGACCGACAAGGGCACGTTCATCGTCAACGGCACCGAGCGGGTCGTGGTGAGCCAGCTGGTCCGTTCCCCCGGCGTCATCTTCCAACCCGGACGCGATGCGAAGACGGTGTTCACGGGCACCATCCACCCCTACCGCGGCGAGTGGATCGAGTTCGACGTCGAGGCCAAGCCGTCCAAGGACGTCACCGCCGGGTGCCGTGTCGCACGCAAGCGCCGGCTGTCCCTGTTCGTGCTGCTGCGTGCTCTCGGGTACGAGGACCAGGCCTTCCTGGAGCGGTTCGTCCGCCACTTCGACTTCCTGGAGGGCCAGTGGGAGAAGGAGCAGAACCTCGCCCCCACCCGTGAGGAGGCGCTACTCGAGATCTACAAGCGGGCCCGCC
Source organism: Acidimicrobiaceae bacterium (assembly GCA_003138855.1). Classification (GTDB taxonomy): domain Bacteria; phylum Actinomycetota; class Acidimicrobiia; order Acidimicrobiales; family RAAP-2; genus Bog-756. Next base: position 48,463 of record PLHF01000044.1, read on the forward strand.
CGGGCGAGCCGCTGTCGGTCGAGGCTGCCCGCCAGTACTTCGAGAACGCCTTCTTCAACCCGAAGCGCTACGACCTGACCCGAGTGGGCCGGTACAAGCTCAACCGCAAGCTCGGTCCGGAGATCGAGCGGATCTCGGACATCTTGAAGATCGACCTCGAGCGTCCCTCCCCGACCCAGGGAGTGCTCAGCCCCTCGGAGATCCTGGCTTCCTCGACCTACATGCTCCATCTGGCCAAGCACATGGCCGACAGTGAGTCGACCTATCGGATCGACGACCAGGACCACTTCGCCAACCGGCGGATCCGTTCCGTGGGCGAGCTCATCCAGAACCAGGTCCGGGTGGGCCTGTCGCGGATGGAGCGTGTGGTCCGCGAGCGGATGACCACCCAGGACGTCGAGGCCATCACGCCCCAGACGCTTATCAACATCCGGCCCGTGGTCGCTGCGGTCAAGGAGTTCTTCGGGACCAGCCAGTTGAGCCAGTTCATGGACCAGAACAACCCCCTGTCCGGGCTGGCCCACAAGCGCCGCCTGTCGGCGCTCGGGCCCGGTGGCCTGTCGCGCGAGCGGGCCGGCTTCGAGGTCCGTGACGTCCACACCTCCCACTACGGCCGGATGTGCCCCATCGAGACCCCGGAAGGCCCCAACATCGGACTGATCGGGTCCCTGGCCACCTATGCCCGGGTCAACGAGTACGGCTTCATCGAGACCCCGTACCGCAAGGTGGTCGACGGCCAGGTGACCAAGGAGATCACCTACCTGGCTGCCGACGAGGAAGAAGAGCACGTCATCGCCCAGGCCTCGGCCGCCCTCGACGACAACGGGCGCCTCACCGAGGAGAAGGTGCTGGTTCGTCGCGGTCCCCAGGGCACCGGTGTACGGGTCGGTGCGGCCACCACGTCGTACGGCACCACGTCCGAGATCGACTTCGTGCCCCCGGCCGAGGTCGACCTGATGGACGTGTCGCCGAAGCAGATCGTCTCGGTGTCCACGGCACTGATCCCCTTCGTCGAGCACGACG
>PLHF01000115.1 GCA_003138855.1 Acidimicrobiaceae bacterium
CTAGACTCCCGCACGCGCCGGACGCCTGCGCTCGGGCAGGGGCGTGGGACTCGGGCGGGGTGGTCGGACGGGCACGATTGGCAACTCGGGGAAGTTTGGCTCTTGAAAGCGACCGAACGCAGGTTCACTATGACGATAGTGAGGGGCCGAGGATGTGGGCCATCATGCCAGCAGGAGTTGGGGATCGGATCGTGATTTCCGGGCGTTGGAGCGGCCGGCGCGACCGTGCCTGCAAAGTGCTGGACGTCCTGGATGCAAGCGGCGGCCCCCGCTACGTCGTCCGGTGGGACGACACCGGCCAATTGGAGTTCTTCTCCTCGGGGCTCGGTGGCGCCGCCGTGCACTATCGCCACCCGCGGTGTTGAGCGCGGCACTCACCCGGCGTCGCCGCCCTTGCGCCCCAGCAGTCGCCGTTGCTCAGAGTTTGGTGTACTCCGCGACCGCCAACTGACCGATGAACCGGTAGCCCCGGGCATTGGCGTGGATGTTGCCGGCACTGCAGTAGTAGGTCAGCTTGCAGATCTCCCACACCGCGACCGGGACGACGCCGTAGGGCGTGAGTCGGACCGTCGTCGTGAGCGGCGTGGCGTCCCCCGAGGTGGCCAGTTGGTAAGGGGCCGAGGTGACATCGACGAAGGCCCCGCCCTGTACCGAAGTGTAGGCCGTCATCAGGGTCGGGTTGATGAGCGTGTCGAACGCCGTCACCGAGAGGTCGGCCAGAGAGGCAGCGGTCTTCGTCGGTGGCACCGAGGGGTGGACGTAGAGCCCAAGGAGCACGTCGGGATAGGTCAAACCGATGATCTTGGCCGTGGAGTCGCCCGCCGCGGTCAGCGCCGTCTTGACCCTGGCGACCAGCGTACCGACGTTTGCCGCGACCGTGGACGTTGCCTTGACCACGCACGCCACCGGGCTGGGGGCAGACGCGCATCTGGTCACGTCGTTGCCGCCGATGGACACGGTGACCAGGCCGACCCTGCCCGGGTTGGCCGCGATGAAGGCGACCGCCGCCGCCACCTGGGTCGTGGCCGGATAGTCCACCGGATCGATGGCGGCCCCGGGCCCGTAACCCGATGTCGTGCAGCCCGTGCTGGAAAGGATCGAGGTGGTCGTCGCCCCGCCGCACCCGAAGTTCTCGAGCCGCATCTTGGTCTGCTTGGCCACATAGGCGGTGTACCCGGCGGTCGCACCCTTGCCGGGCTGATAGCCCACCGAGTAGGAGTCACCGAGTGACAGGTAGAAGAGACGCGTTCGGGGCACCCCGGCCGCACCACCCACGCCCGGCAGAGAGACCAGTCCCGCGGCGGTCACGCTGATGGCCAGCACGGCGCCCACGAGGAGTGCCGCCGTCGATCGTTTGCGCACTGCAGATCCCCTCAACGAACTCGAATACACCTTGTTGGCACAAGGACCCAGATCCCGGACCACGGACGACCGTCCCGGTGGCCACGGGCCGTCAGTCGGCCCTCTGCGTCTACGAAACATGGCTGACAGGTACGGAGAGTGGTGATTCTAGACGTGGTGGATCACCCAGGTGATCCCCTGGAACGCCCGGTAGCCCAGGTAGATGACCGTGGCCACCACCATGAACTTGAAGTACCACGGGGAGTTGCGGTGCTCCAACGGCTCCGAGCCGCAGAACGGACACATGCCCTCCTCGGTGAGCTCGTCCGTTCCGAGCCGCTCGTTGCACTGTTCACACCAGGGCACGTGGCACCGGTCCTTCGTGGGTACTGCGGCCTCGGCTCGACGCGGCTGGCTTCACCGGCGTCACCGTCTGCGCCCCCCACCCCCGTTGGCGCCCTTGGCCCGAACCCGCAACTTGATCGGCGTCGGCCCCAGTTCGAACCGCTCCCGCAGTCCCCGTTCGACATACCGGAGGTAGGTGGGCTGGAGGCGCCCGTTGGTGAACAGCGTGAAGGTCGGGGGATCGCTGGCCCCCTGCACCGCGTACTGGATCCTGGCCCCCACCGGGGGATGTGCCACCTGAATCGACTTGAGGGCCCGGTTGAGCTCTCCGGTCGGGATGCGCGAATGGTAGGCCTGCTCGGCGGCGGCGACGGCCGGGAGGATCTGGTGGACTCCCAGGCCGGACAGTGCGCTCACCTTCAGGACCGGTGCCTCGCCCAGGAAGGCCAGGCGGTCGCCGACGTCGACCAGGATGTCGGTCCGGTCCTCGGTGGCGATGAGCTCCCACTTGTTGAGCACCACCACCACCGGGCAGCCGGCGGCGCCGATCCGTTCGGCCAACCGTTGGTCCTGGTGGGTGATGCCGGCGGTGGCGTCGATGACCAACAGGGCGATGTCGGCGCGGTCGAGCGCGTCGAGTGCCCGGAGCACGGAGAAGTACTCGGTGCCTCGTTCCGTGCGCGACTTCCTGCGCATGCCCGCGGTGTCGATGAAGCACACGGTGCCTTCGGGCGTCACGACGACGGTGTCCACCGCGTCCCGGGTGGTGCCGGGCGCGTCGTGGGTGACCGAGCGCTCGTCGCCCACCAGGCGGTTGAACAGTGTCGACTTGCCCACGTTGGGCCGTCCCACCAGCGCCACTCGGGGGACCGGCGCGCCGCTCCCCTGCCCGTCGGCTGCTTCTGGACCGTCCGGCTCGGCCTCCTCCTGTGCGTCGTCGGGCCCGGGCCCTGTGGGCAGAAGGAGCACCACATCGTCGAGCAGGTCTCCGGTGCCCCGACCGTGCAGGGCGCTGATCGGCCAGGGGTCGCCAAGGCCGAGGGAGACGGCGTCCCATGCGTCCGACTCCCGTTGCGACGAGTCGACCTTGTTGACCACCACCCGGACCGGTCGACCCGAACGCTTGAGCACCCTCGCCACGGCAAGGTCCTCGTCGGTGAGGCCGACCGTGACGTCGACGACGAACAGGATCACGGCGGCCTCGGCGATGGCCCGTTCGGCCTGGGCACTGACCTGGACGTCGAGCGGATCGTCACTGGACAGCCATCCACCGGTGTCGACGACGGTGAAGGCGTACCCGCACCACTCCGCATCCAACTCCTTGCGGTCGCGGGTGACCCCGGGCCGCTCCTCGACAACGGCGGCCCGGCGCCCCACGATGCGGTTGACGAGGGTTGACTTGCCCACATTGGGGCGGCCGGCGACGACCACCAGGGGCCGTTCGCCCACCGCCGGTCCGAGGTCGGTGCCGGTGGGCGTCATCGGGGTGCCCCCAAGGTGACGGGCACCCGCTCGGGGATGGGCCCTTCCGTCGACGGAGCGCCCCCACTCTCCGGCGGCAGTGCGTCCATGCGCTCCAACGCGCGCCGGAGGGACAGCCCGTCGGTGGGAACCACCTCGACCGGGCGGGGCAGGTCGGCGACGGTCAGGTCGTCGAGGAACCTGCCCTCCGAGAGGCATGAGTCGGGCAGCAGATAACGGTGCCCTTCGGGCTGATGCCGGAGCGCCTCGATCAGGTCGGTGCCGGTCAGGAGGCCCGAGACTCCGATGTTCCCCCCGAAGTAGTGGTTGACGACGGGCACCAGTCGGACGTCGCGGCGCGGGAGGGATGCCACCAGGGGGGCCAGCACCCTGGCGCCGTACTCCCCGGTCAGGATGGCCACGGGTGCGCCGCGGTGCCAGGAGTGCACTCCGCCCGGCGCCCGGGGGGCCCGGTAGCCAGAGGCCGGCGCCCCGTCCACGGCGGCGAAGAACCCCGGGCGCACGCCGAGGGCCGCGTGCTCGTCGCCGCCGAAGGCGGCTTCGAAGGCCCTGGCCATGCCCAGCCCGTTCTCGTGCTGGGGGAATCCCTCGTAGGTGTGGGTCTGAGGGAAGGGCCGCTCGGCCATCAGGTAGTACTCATCGGCCGCGAACACCATCCGGCGCCCGATGGCGGAGAGGAACGTGTCCTGCCATGCCATAACGGTGTTGCACACGGCGGCGGCCTCGTCCCGGGTGTGAGGGCGCATGGCCTCCTCGTGGGAGAACCTGCTCACCCCGAGCGGTACGCAGGCCACGGTGGCCAGCGTGGGATAGCGGTCGAGCACGCCGGCGAGGGTGTCCTCGAGCACTTGCCCGTCGTTGCGCCCCGGACACACCACCACCTGCCCGTGGACCTCGATGCCCCCCTCGAGCAGTGCGCCCAGCCAGCGCAGGCTGGTGGCGCCCCGCCGGTTCCGCAGCAGGTCGGCCCTCCTGTCCGGATCCGTGGCGTGGATGGACACGAACAGGGGACTGAGGCGCTCGGTGAGCACCCGTTCGAGGTCCATCTCGGTGAATCGGGTCAGGGTGGTGAAGTTGCCGTAGAGGAAGGACAGGCGGTAGTCGTCGTCCTTCATGGACAGGCTCCGGCGCATTCCCTTGGGAAGCTGGTGGATGAAGCAGAACTCGCAGTGGTTGTCACAGGTGCGGACCCGGTCGAAGACGGCCGAGGAGACTTCGATGCCCAGGGGCTCCCCGGGCTGCTTGCGGACGGACAGCGCCACCGGCTCGGGCAGGCCACGCCGGCGGACCACCAGGTCGAGCTCCGGTTCGTCGGCCAGCAGGCTGTACTCGATCACGTCGCGCGGGGACCGCCCGTTGAGGGACAGGAGCTCGTCACCGGATCGGAGCCCGGACCGCGCGGCCGGTGACGATTCGGTGACGGCGACGACCTTGGGTGCCGTCGTCACTCTGGGCGCCGACATGCAGCCAGGCTACCTTGTCCCCTGCTCCGCTCCGACGTCGGGTGCGGTCCGGTAAGGCCGAATGCCCCGGTAGCCTGGGGAGGTGCCCGTCGATCGAGTGCTCCTGGCCGAGCCCAGGGGGTTCTGTGCCGGGGTGGAGAAGGCGATCAAGGCGTTGGCCTGGATGGTCAGGGTCTTCGAGCCGCCCGTCTACTGCTACCACGAGATCGTCCATAACCGGCACGTGGTCGACCAGTTCCGCGCCCAGGGCGTCATCTTCGTCGACGACGTCCGCGAAGTGCCCGCCGGCGCCCCCCTGATGCTCTCCGCCCACGGATCGGCGCCCGAAGTGGTCTCGGCCGCACGCGACGAGGGCCGGGTGGTGGTGGACGCCGTCTGCCCCCTCGTCACCAAGGTCCACCATGAGCTCAAGGTCCGTGCCCGGAAGGGCTACACCGTCCTCTACGTGGGCCACCACGGCCACGAGGAGGCGGTGGGAACGATGGCCGTGGCCCCCGACTCGGTGCAGCTGCTCGAACGGGTCGAGGACGTCGACCGGATCGCGGATCTCGAGGGCAGTGGCGGAGAGGCCCGCCAGGTGGCACTTCTGGCCCAGACCACCCTCAGCCACGACGAGTGGGCGGGCATCGTCGACCGGGCGCGGGAACGGTTCCCCGATCTGTGGATGCCCAATCGGAGCGACCTCTGCTTCGCGACCACCAACCGCCAGGCGGCGCTCAAGGCCATTGCCGGGCAGGCGGACGCGGTGGTGGTCATCGGCTCGGAGAACTCGTCCAACACGGTGGCCCTCGAACAGGTGGCCGAGGCCTTCGGCTGCCCCCGGGTGATCCGGGTCAACGACGCCTCCGAACTGCCCGACGACCTGTCCGGCACCGTCGGGGTCACCGCGGGGGCCTCCGCCCCGGAGGCCCTGGTGCGGGCGGTGGTGGAGCGCCTGGCCCCCGTCCACGGGGTGCAGAGCTCGCCGGTGACCGTCGAGGAGGAGTACTTCCCTCCCCCACCGGAGCTCCGCGAACTGCTCCGAGCGCTGGAGGCGGCGCTGTCGTTGCTCAATGGGGCTCCCGACCCCCACCCGGACGGGACCGGGCCCCTTGCGGCCGACGCCGAGTCCACGGTGCTGGCCACCGACAGGACCACCGCTGCGGCCGATGTGCTCGAGCGGCTGGGCGGCTGGTCCGGCGACGTCCCGGACCAGCGATCGGCGCGAGAATGAGACGATGACGACGACTTCGTTCACCAGCATGGATGTCTCGACAGGCGACGACTGGGCGCTGATCGGCGCCGAGACCGCCAAGAACCAGGGCCGGGTCGCCGACCGGGTGCTGGTGATGCTCGAGTCACTGTCCGACGTCGTCGACGGCTTCGCCGTGGACCAGCTGACCCACTGCCTCCAGACGGCCACCAGGGCCGAGCGGGCGGGAGCGGACGACGAACTGGTGGTGGCCTCGCTCTGCCACGACATCGGCAAGGCGGTGTCGGTGCCCAACCACCCGCGCATCGCCGCGGAGATCCTGCGCCCCTACGTGCGGTCGGAGGTGGTCGCCGCCATCCTCTACCACCAGGACTTCCAGGGCCGGCACTACTACCACCACTTCCGCATGGACCCCGACCTGCGCGACCACCACCGCGACGAGCCGTGGTACGAGCTGGCCGAGCGGTTCGCCGACGAGTGGGACCAGACGAGCTTCGACCCCGACTTCCCCACCGAGCCCCTCGCCCATTTCGAACCGAGGGTACGGGCGGTCTTCGCCAGGCCACACACAATCTGATGGCACCGACCCAGCGGCACCGGTGGCTGACCCTGCCGGAAAATCGCGGGCATCGGCGCTACCGGGAACTCCATCGTCTGGCGCTCGACTCGGCACGTTCCGACTTCGAACAGCGCCATCCCCATGCCCGATTCGGCCCGGTGCTCGCCCTGATCGCCGCCTACGAGGAGGAGCGCAACATCGGCGGCGTCCTCAAGGACATGCCGACCCTCATCGGAGATCTGGAGGTCTCCACCCTGGTGGTGGTGGACGGCGGCGGTGACAACACCGCCCAGGTCGCCATCGACGCCGGTGTGTTCACCTGCGTGCTGCCGGTCAACCTGGGCCAGGGTGCCGCCCTCCGGCTCGGGTACGAGCTCGCCGCCGAGCACGGGGCCCGTTTCGTGGTCACCCTCGACGCCGACGGTCAGAACGATCCCACCGAGATGCCGACCATGCTGGAGCCGCTGCTGGACGGCACCGCCGACTTCGTCATCGCCTCCCGCCGACTGGGTGTGGATCGGACAACCGACCGGTTCCGGCAGGCGGGCGTCCAGCTCTACGCCTGGATCCTCAACGCCATCGTGTCCCAGCGGCTCTCCGACTCCTCGAACGGCTACCGCTCCTTCACGATCGAGCTGCTCGACGACATCCGTCCCCATCTGGTGCAGGACCAGTACCAGACAGCCGAGGTGGTGATCACCGCGGCAAGCCGCGGCTGGCGTATCACCCAGCAGCCCACGGTGTGGCACCCCCGTGCGTCCGGCCCGTCCAAGAAGGGCGGCAACCTGTTCTTCGGTCTGCAGTACGCCCGGGTCATCTTCTCCACCTGGCTGCGGGTGACCGTCGGCAACCGGCGGCGTCGCTGATCGCTTCCGGGCCTCGACCCGGCGCCCGGATCAGTACCGTCCGGTGACCGTCACCGCACGGTCGTAGAGATCCTGGATCGACCGGGTCAGCTCCTCGGTGAGCTGGTGGATCCTGCTGCGCGGGACCCGGCCGCTTCCGGTGCGCTCCGGGGCGGAAATGGGCTCTCCCACCACCAGGTGGATGTGCTCGGGACGCGGGATCTTCTTCCCCTTGGGCATCACCGACGCTGACCCGCCGATGCCCACGGGGATGACCGTCGCCCCGGTACGGGCAGCGAGGAAGGCCACCCCCTCGTGCAGGTCCCCGACGACCGGGCCCGAGCGGCGCTCGCCTTCGGGGAAGAGGATGAGGGCCTCTCCGGCTTCGAGTACCTGCTGGGCCCTGCGCATTGCCTCGCGGTCGGCCGACTCGCGGTGGACCGGGAAGACCCCCACCGAGGGGAGGATCTTGGCCAGCAGGCCGTTCTTCCACAGGGTGTCCTTGGCCATGTAGTGCAGCTTCCGGTGGGTCACCTCCGAGGCCACGAAGAAGTCGATGAACGAGCGGTGCACCGGGGCGATGATCACCGGCCCCTCGGCCGGCACCCGGTCCGCCCCCTCGACCGTCGTGCGGAACAGCAGCCGGTTCAGCCCGTGGACCAACAGCCGGAGGAACCGGTAGATCGGGGTGAACCGAGTGTCCACCCGGAGCTCGATGTCCACCGGGACACCACCGGCCCCGCCCTCCTCCCCGTTCGGACTCACAGCCATGCCACGACCTCCTCCACGATGTCCTCCACCGACCGCTCGGTGGTGTCGATTACCCGGGCGCCGTCGGCCACTCCCAGGGGTGACACCGAACGGGTGCTGTCGAGCCTGTCCCGGCGCGCCACTGCGTCGGCCCCCTCCTCGGGCCGCCTACGGGCCCGCTCGCTCTCGGAAGCGGTGAGGTAGATCTTGAGGTCGGCCTGGGGGAACACCGCCGAACCGATGTCCCTTCCCTCGACGACGCCCCCTCTCCGTGCCGCCACCCACTGGCGCTGGCACTCGACGAGGACGGCGCGGACAGCTGGGTTTGCCGCGACGGCCGACACTACCGCGCTGACCTCTGCCCCCCGGATGGCCTCGGTGATGTCGGAACCGTCGGCCACCACCCGCTCGCCCACCGTGATGACCAGTGAACGGGCGAGGTCGGCCACTCCTTGGCGGTCGCCCAGATCGATCCCCCGGTCGAGGGCGGCCCACGCCACGGCCCGGTACATGGCGCCAGTGTCGAGGCGCTCAACGCCGAGACGCTCGCTCAGGGCCCTTGACACGGTCGACTTGCCGGAGCCGGCAGGGCCGTCGATGGCGATTACCGGGTACGGCCGGCTCTCCGCGTCGACCGCGGTCATCAGCCGCCCTCCCCGTTCGAGCCGAGCCGGTGCAGGTCGGCGGTGAAGCCCGGGTAGCTGGTGGCGACCGACTCCCACCCGGTGATGACGGTCACGTCGGTGTCCGTGGGGCAGGCAGCGGCCGCGATGGCGGCCGCCATGGCCATGCGGTGGTCCCCACGGGCAGCGACCCGGCCCGGTTGGAGCGGTCCGCCGGCCCCGGTCACCACCAGGTCGTCACCCTCCACGGCGGCCCGGGCGCCGAACGCCTCGACCAGCTCGGCCGTTCCCGCCAGGCGGTCCGACTCCTTCACCCGCAGCTCGCCCACGTCCCGGAAGGTGGTCCGCCCCTCGGCCCGTGCGGCGGCCACGGCCAGGATGGGGACCTCGTCGAGCGACGGGATCTCGGCGGACTCGACCACCGTGCCCACCAACCGTGAGGTGCGGCTGGTCACCGATCCGATCCCCTCGCCGGTCTCCTCGACCTCGATCGCCGCCCCCATTCGTCGGAGCACGTCCAGGAATCCCATGCGCTCGGCGCCCAGGTGGATGCCGGACACGGTGACCCGGCTGCCGGGGACGATCGTCCCGCCGACAACCCAGTAGGCAGCCTGGGAGGGATCACCCGGCACGGTGAACGCCCCGGCCCGCAGGGTGCTCCTCCGCACCCGGACCACCCGTCCCGCGCCGGCACCTTCCACCGTGATATCGGCCCCGGCGCCAGCAAGCATCTCCTCGGTGTGGGCCCGGGTGGCGACCGGCTCGTGCACGACGGTCTCGCCGTCGGCGTCGATACCGGCGAGGAGGACGGCCGACTTCACCTGGGCACTCGCCATGGGCGGGGTGTACTCGATGCCGTGCAGGCCCCCGCCGGTCACGGCGATCGGGGGCAGGCAGCGAAGCCCTCGGCCGGCCACGCGGGCTCCCATCTGCCGCAAGGGCTCGGCCACCCTGTCCATCGGCCTCCCACGCAGCGAGTCGTCGCCGGTGAGGGTGGTCGTCCCGGGCAATGTGGCAGCGATGCCGGCCAGCAGCCGCATCCCGGTGCCGGAGTTGCCCAGGTCGACCTGCTCGACGGGGGCGCGGAGCAGCGACCGTCCACCCTGCACGGTGACCTTCCCCTCGCGGTGCTCGACCACGGCACCGAGGGCCGTGACCGCGGCGGAGGTGCGTGCCACGTCGTCACCGTCCGACAGCCCGGCGATGGTCGACGTCCCCTCGGCCAGCGCGGCCAGCAGGAGGGCCCTGTGCGAGATGGACTTGTCTCCGGGGACCTCGATCGTCCCCACCAGGGGCCGGCCGCCGGCGACCTGCTGCATGCGACCTCCTTCCTCGGTGCCTGCCGGGTCAGGGGCGCCGCGCCGGCTCACCGGGTCGGTCCCATCGGCGTACTGCTGGAACGGTAGCCACGCTCGGTCAGGGCGTCCAGGAGGGCGTGCGCTGCCTGTCCGTCCACCACCAGCACCAGCACGCCCCGGTCGCCCTCCACCGAGTGGGCGATTTCGATGTCGAAGAGGCTGACGGCCAGTTCGGTGGCCAGGGTGGTGATCTCGGCGATCACCCCGATGCGGTCCGGGACGGGAACCCGCACCTCGACCAGTCCCTCCGGAGGGGGGGAATCGTCGCTCAGGGAGCGCCGTGCGGTGGCGGCACGGCCCAGGATCTCCAGGAGCGAGGCGTGGTCGTGGTCGGCGACCCTCCTGCGCATGGCCATCAGGGCATCGATCAGGAGGTCGAGCGTCTCCACGATGGCCTGGGCGTTGTCGTCGCAGATGCCCGGCCAGATGGACGGCTGCCCGGCCGCGATGCGGGTCATGTCCCGGAACCCGCCGGCGGCCAGCTGCAGGAGGGCGGCGTGCTCCTCGCCGAGGTCGGCGGCCAGGGCCATCAGGGTGGCCGCTGTCAGGTGGGGCACGTGGGACACCACAGCTACCAGCGAGTCGTGCTGGCCCGGGGCCAGGGCCACCACGTCGGCGCCCAGGTCGGCCAGGACATTGCGGAGCCGGGTGTATGCGGCCGGATCGGTGGTCGCGGTGGGAGTCAGTACCCAGGTGGCGCCCACGAACAGCTCGCCCGAGGCCCCGTCCAACCCCACCTGCTCCGACCCGGCCATGGGGTGGCCCCCGATGAACTGGGGATGGTCGATCGACGCCACCAGGGGACCCTTCACGCTCCCCACGTCGGTGATGACCGCCCTGGGGTTCCACTCGGTCGAGGACAGGATGTCGAAGATCACGTCTGCAGCCACGTGGACCGGTGTGGCCACCACCACCAGGTCGGCCCGGGTGTCGACGCCCTCGGCGGAGATCGCCCCGAGCTCCACGGCGCGTGCGGCGACGCCCTCGGCCGTGTCCACGCCGCTCACGTGCCAGCCCCGTTGGCGGAGGGCCAGTCCCATCGAGCCGCCGATCAGGCCGGTGCCGAAGATCATGGCGCGGGCGGCGGGCGAGGACCGGGCCCCGTCGACAGGCCCGGCCCCGGCCCGTTCGGCACCGGCGCCCTCAGTCGGGGAGGTCGTCACGGAGTCCCTGGGCGCCCTCGAGGTAGACGTGGTGGATGTCCTCCCGCGAGTGATCGGTGGAGGCGTGCATCATGAGCCGGATGCACCGCGGCACGGAGCCCACGATGGACAGCTCCCGGGCACAGATCAGGGGAACGGCACCCAGGCCCATCGACCGGGCCGCGGTGGCCGGGAAGGCCGACACGACGTCCTCGGTGGCCGTGAAGAGGATCGAGATGATGTCCTCCTCGACCAGTCCGTTGCGCTCCATGATCCGGGAGAGCAGCGCCACCACGCGTTCGGTGATGGACTCGGGGGTGTCGTCGTCGATCGTGGTGGCGCCGCGGATGGCTCGAACGGAAAGTGGCATCAGCCAGGCATGTTACTCAGGGGCCGGCTGCGGTTCCGACGGAGCGGCCTCCGAGGGGATGGCCGCAGTGGCCAGGCTGCGCACCTCGTCGAAGGACAGTGTGCGATAGGAGCCCGGACCCAGCGACGGATCGGTGATCGGGCCGATCCGTGTCCGCACCAGCCGGAGCACCGGATGGCCCACCACTTCGCACATCCGGCGGATCTGACGGTTCCGCCCCTCGTGGATCACGATCCGGAGGAGCGACGGTGCCACGACCGCGACCCGGGCCGGTGCCGTCGGCCCGTCATCGAGCTCCACCCCGTCGCGCAGGCGCCTCACCGCGCCGGAGCTGGGTTCGCCCTCGACATGGACCAGATACTCCTTGGGGACCCCGAACGACGGATGGGTGAGCCGGTAGGTCAACTCGCCGTCGTTGGTCAGGACCAGGAGCCCCTCCGAGTCCATGTCGAGGCGTCCGACCGGATAGACCCGTGGCTCGTCCGGCACCAACGAGATCACCGTGGGCCGGCCGTGGGTGTCCTCGGCGGTGCTGACCACTCCGGCCGGCTTGTTCAACAGGTAGTGGACCAGGCCCGGCCGCACCGGCAGGGGAACCCCGTCCAGCTCCACCAGGTCGACGGCGCTGTCCACCCGGCGGCCCAGGACGGGGACCTCGCCGTTGACGGTGACCCGGCCATCGGTGATCAGCTCCTCGCAGACCCGGCGTGAACCGACCCCGGCACGGGCCAGCACCTTCTGCAGCCGCTCCCCCGTCGACAAGGGAGCCGGGGAGCCCTCAGCCATCGCCGGCCGGGCGCATCTGCTCCTCGAGCTCGACCAGGGCTTCCGGCCCGGGCAACAGGTCCTCGACCGGCGGCAGCTGCTCGATGCGGTCGAGGCCGAGCCGCTCGAGGAAGGCATCGGTGGTGGCGTAGAGCACCGCCTGCCCCGGGCCGGCGGCCCGCCCGACGGCGGCAATGTACCCCCGGTGCTCCAGCAGGCGCACCACCCCGTCCACGTTCACGCCGCGCAGGGCGGAGATCTGGGCCCGCGACACGGGTTGCTTGTAGGCGACGATGGCCAGGGTCTCCAACGCCGCGGCCGACAGCCTCGACGAGACACCCACGTTTGCGAAGCGCTCCACGTAGGGGGCCAAGTCCGGGCTGGTCTGGATCCGGAAGCCCCCGGCGATCCTCACCACGCCGAACCCGCGCCCCTCGAGCCGGCACGACTCCGCCAGCTCGTCGCAGATCGGATCGATCAGCTCGACCGGCAGCTCGAGGAGCTCGGCCAGCAGGCCGGCGGGGACGGGCTCCACGGCGACGATGAGGACGGCCTCGATGGCCCGGGCCTCGGGTGAGAGCGCCATCATCAGCCCTCGTACTCGTCGAACGTGCCGGCGCCGACGGCCACCGCGGTCGGCGCCCCCTCCATCCAGGCGACCTCGAGGTCGCCGAACGTATGGCCCTGGTCCAGGGAGACCCTCCCCTGCTTGCACAGCTCGAGCAGGGCCAGGAACCGCACGATGATCTCGATCCGGGAGGTGAGGTGTCCGGTCAACTGGCGGAAGGTTGCCCGCCCCGCGCCCGGGAGGATGCCGGTGAGTTCGGTGACCGCGTCGGACACGGTGACCGTGTCCACCGTGACGTGGTAGAGGTCGACCGTCGGCACGGGGCGCTCGGCAGTGGCCCGCAGGAAGGCCGCGGCCACCTGGTCCGGTGTCACCCCTTCGAGGAGGTCCGGCGCGTGGACCACGAAGTCGAGGTCGAGCCCGGCCGTCCGGGGCACCGAGCGTGCCGCCTGCTCGAGGAGCAGGGCAAACCCGTCGGCGGCCGCCGCATAGGCCTGGCACTCGAGCAGCCGGGCCAGGAGCAGGTCCCGCTCCTCCCAACCGACCAGCTCCTCGTCCTGCTCCACGTCACCGCTGCCGGGGAGCAGGCGCCGCGACTTGAGTTCGATGAGCACGGAGGCGATCACCAGGAACTCGGACAGTGTCTGGAGGTCCACGATCTCCCACCCGGCGAGTTCGGCCACGAAGGCGTCCACCACCGAGGCCAGGGGGACGTCGAAGATGTCGACCTGATGGCTGTTGACCAGCTGGAGCAGGACGTCGGCAGGACCGTCGAAGACGGGGGTGGAGACGGTGGCGGTCACGACATCCGACCATACCGGTTGGGACGCGCCATTCCGTGCACCCGTGGGTGTCGACCTACGATGACCGCCATGTCCCGAGTTCTCTCCGGCCTGCAGCCGAGTGGCGACCTGCATCTGGGAAACTACCTGGGCGCGATCCGGAACTGGGTTGCCGACCAGGATGCCCACGACGCCTTCTACTGCATCGTCGACCTGCACGCCCTCACCCTCGACATCGACCCGGCGGAATTGCGCACCCGCACCTACGAGACCGCGCTCGACCTGCTGGCGGCCGGCCTGGATCCCGAGCGGTGCACACTCTTCGTCCAGAGCCACGTGACCGAGCACGCCGAGATGGCCTGGCTGCTCGAGTGCACGGCCACGATGGGGGAACTGCGGCGGATGACCCAGTTCAAGGACAAGAGCGCCGGCAAGGACTCCGTCCGGGTGGGCCTGTTCACCTACCCGGTGCTCCAGGCCGCCGACATCCTGCTCTACGACGCCGAACGGGTGCCGGTCGGCGAAGACCAGCGCCAGCACCTCGAGCTGGCCCGCGAGCTGGCCATCCGGTTCAACCACCGGTTCGGTCCGACCCTGGTGGTCCCCGAGGCATCGATCCCCAAGATGGGCGCCCGGGTCATGGACCTCCAGCATCCCGAGCGCAAGATGTCCAAGTCGGTGGCCTCCCCCCTGGGGACCATCCTGATCCTCGACGAGCCCGCGGACATCCTCCGGAAGGTCAGAAAGGCCGTGACCGACACCGACGGCGAGGTCCGCTACGACCCCGAGGCCAAGCCGGGACTCTCCAATCTGATGGAGCTGCTGGCGGTGGCCACCGAGCGGACGCCGGAGGACGTGGCCGGTTCCTACGCACGCTACGGGGACCTCAAGGACGACGCGGGCGAAGCCCTGGTGGAGCTGCTGCGCCCGCTGCGCGAGCGGCGGGAGGCCCTGGCCGCAGACCCGGGGGCGGTGGCCACCCTGTTGGCCGTGGGAGCGAAGAAGGCACGGTCGACAGCCTCGGCCACCTACCGGCGGGCCGCCGAGGCCATGGGCCTCCTGGCACCGGGCTGATCCCGGCGCCGCCTGCTCCCGAGCAGTTCCCATGCTCCCCACAGGACCAGGGCGCTTGCAGCGAGGGCCGACAGGGCGATCCCGGCGCGGGCGACGTTCGGCGAGTAGGTGAACGTCACCAGGTAGTAGCCCGGGGACGGCAGGGCGACCTGCTGGACGACCCCGTTCTGGTACACCGTGGTGGCGCGAGCAGGGCCGAGGGCGTGCCCGGCGACGCCGGTGCCCGACGGTGGCTCGATGGGCT
This sequence comes from Acidimicrobiaceae bacterium, assembly GCA_003138855.1. Classification (GTDB taxonomy): domain Bacteria; phylum Actinomycetota; class Acidimicrobiia; order Acidimicrobiales; family RAAP-2; genus Bog-756. Next base: position 14,904 of record PLHF01000115.1, read on the forward strand.
GCGCCGTGGCTTGCCACCCCGTGGTCCACGACACGCTCCTCTCGAGGACGAGTGCCGAGGGGGCGTGTACGACGACCTGCTGCCTGCCGTTGGTGCCCGGCGGGCCGGCTGTCACCTCGGCTCCTGGTGGCGGCGCTCCCCCGCCTGGGGCGCCGGCCCAGGCCCACCCGCGGGTGGCGGTGTTCTCGAACACGCCGAAGACGCCGAAGGTGCCGGTGAACTTCCAGTGGGGCCAGTGGACCCCGTACTGCAGGACGCCGTTCAACATCACCGCACCGGTCTCGGCGGTGCGGGCGGTGGGGATGTCGATGACGGTGGGCGTCGTCCCGTCGTTGCGGACGATGAGGCCCCCGGCCCGGACCGGGGTGCCGAAGGACACCTGGACGGAACGGCTGGGCCCTCGGTGGACGACCGGGGAGCCGCTCGCCCCCAGCCACTCGACGGCGCCGGTGGCCGTCACCATGCCGACCGTCACGCCGCCGATATTCCCGTGCGGCACACCGAACGCGGCGCTGTCCAAGGTGAGCGCCCCACCGAAGTACCACCGGTGGGACTGGCCCGGCGCGATGGTCACCGGTCCGGTGCGCGCCGCAGGTGCCCCGTTGTAGATGTTCGGAGTGGTAGGGAACGGGACCGAACGGGCGGTGCCACTGCTGGCGTTGGCCGTCGCCGGTTGCACCGGGGTCATGAAGTAGCTGGGCAGGGAGAGCAGGGTCCGGGCATTGAGATCGTCCCACACCGTGCCCGCCAACGAGGCCGGTGCCAGGTCCTCCTGGTAGTGGGCTCCGGTGGCGGCGTAGTAGCCACCATCGGTCAGGGCCGTGTAGCCCTGGCCGCTGTGGACCTGGTTGAGCACATTGAGGTCGGTCTGCCCCAGGGCGTAGAGCTGCGGGTCGTCGAGCTCGTCGGGGTCGTAGATGAGGAACCGGGCGTCGCCGACCAGCGTGGCGAACCGGGCCGCCGTCGCCCCCTGGGCCAGGGCCAGTGTCTGGGTGGTCGGGGTGGCGATGGTGAACAGGTTGAACATGATGAGGTCGGTGGCAAGGACGCCCGCCAGCAGTCGCCGGAGCATCGGCGCGGAGAGACGTCGCTCGGACAGCACGACCAAGGTTGCCGCGGCGGCGATGAGAGCGCCGACCGTGGCCAGGCCGGCCGTCTTGTAGCGCGTGGCGCCGTCGACCGTGAACTGGATGCCGAGGAAGCGCTGGAGACGGGCGCCATCAGCCCAGAAGATGACACAGACCACGGTGATGAACGCCAGTGGTGTGCAGGTGGCGATGAGCTCGGCCCGCCGACCCGGAGCCCACCAGCGGCGCGCCGGCGCGTCCGGCGCGTCCGGCGCCGGCGTGGACCGAGGCTGCGCGGACCGAAGCTGCGCGGACCCGTGGGGGCGATCGGCCAACAGGAGGTGGACCCACCAGGCCAGCAGTACTGCCAGCGAGAAGTCGACCATCAGGAGGTTGCGGTTGAGCAGCCGCTCCGTGTTGATGACCGGCAGGAGGAACAACACGTGTCCGAAGGGTGTCTCCGTTCCCAGGGCAGAGAGCAGCCCCACGATGAGCACGACGTACCAGACCCACCACGATCGGGCCTCGGGCCGGCGTCGCCACCGCCGGACGATCAGAGAGCAGCCGGCGATCAGGGCCAGGACGCCGACGTAGCTGGTGACCTCCTGCAAGTTGTACGGCCCGGCGTAGAAGCCAGGCTGGTTGCGGTTGGTGCCAAGCAGGAACGGGGACGCCACAAGGGTCACCAGCCGGCCCGGGAGGGAGCCCGAGGCGAAGAACGAGTAGGAGGAGCCCGCCCGCTGGGAGTGGGCCTGGAAGGCCAGGCCGGGGATCGACTGGGCGGAGCCGAGGAGGAAGCCGAGGGCCACGCCGCACAGGATGGACAGCGTCGAACGGACGAGCCGGCCTCGCTCGTCTCGCCTGAACCGGCCCGACGTCACGAGCCGGCCGATCCAGTAGATCGCCACCAGCACGCCGCTGTCGACGGCGGACTCGGCGCCTCCGGTCAGGAGGGACATGCCCACGGCCACCGCCAGCAGCGCGGTCCAGCCGCGTGCGCGGCGGCGTGCACGGGCCCGCTCCCCCACCGTGTCCGGCTCGCTCGTCTGCGGGTCCACCGTCTCGTCGAGACGGCCCGCGGCCCCGTCGGTCAGCTCGTGGACGGCCACCAGCATCCACGGCAGCCAGGCCGCGCCCTGCACGATGTCGATGTGGACGATCTGCGCGGTCATGTAGCCGGCGAAGGCGAAGGTGGCCGCACCGAAAGTGGCGGCGGTGGAGTCGACCGGTTGGCGTCGCAGGAAGACGTACATGCCGGCCACGGCCACGTCGTAGACCAGGGCCAGGTTGATCGTCCACGCGGTGACCGGGGGCAACACCGCCATGAGCCAGTTCGTCGGGTAGGCGGCTCCCGCATTGAACCCGCCAAGCAGCGGGGTGCCGCTGAACAGGTACGGATTCCACAGTGGCAGGGCACCGTGCTGGAGGTACCGCCCCACCAGTACCCGCAGAGGGAAGTTCTGGAGGAAGTTGTCGCCGTCGAGGAACACCCGCCCGCTGAAGAGCGGCACGGTGAGGACAACCAGTGGCGCCACCAGCAGGACCACCAGGCCGGGGTGGGTGCGTACCCAGCCCGCGAGCCGGTGCAGAACATCGGTCCGGCCACCGGTGGCCCCGGGAGGGCCGATGGCCGTCGGCTCCCTGCCGGCCGCCGTCATGACCCGGCGGGAGCCGCGGACCCTACCGCCGGGGTGGCCACCGGATTCGGTGCCGTCCGCCGCAGCTGCCGGACGCACCAGGCAGCCATCAGGACGAAGATGACGGTGCGGGCGATCGTCGAGCCGAATCCGACCCACGAGTAGGAGTTGGGCTGGTCGGGTAGGCGCAGGACGAACTCGAACCAGTAGTCGTATGCCGAGAGGACGCCCAGTGACACCCCGTATCGGGCGGGCATGGCGGCGATGGCCCCGGCGGCGAACACCCACAGCACATACTGCGGATTCCAGATCTTGTTGACCGCCATCCAGGCGATGATGGTCATCGCGGTGGCCAGGGCCACCGCCCGGGCCTGGTCGGCATCGGCGGTCCGCCAGACCATCCATGCCCCGTAGGCCACGGCCGCCCCCACCACCAGCAGCGAGCCGTCGTTGATGGTGTGATTGCCCACAACGGTGGTGCCCACGACCTTGCCCAGCATCCCCCAGAGGGAGTCCTTCTCCGGCCGCTCGCTGTTGAAGCGGAAGAACCACAGGGTGTTGGACCGGGCCACCACCAGGAACGGCACCATGATCACCGCGCTCAGCGCGGCAAAGGGGATCAGCCATCGGGCCACCAGCCTCCCCGGGGACGGCCCGACGACCGCGCCGGACCCGTCCGGGGTGCCCGTGTCGGCCGGGAGCGCAGGCGCCGCCGACGACCGCCACCACCGTGCCCCGAGGGCGGCCACGGCCATCGGGGCCACGATCACCGGGAAGAGCTTGAACCACGTCCCCAGCGCGGCCGAGGCGCCACTGAGCGCGAAACGGCGCTCACCGAACCAGACCACGGCCGCCACCAGGAAGACGATGCCGACGAGGTCCCAGTTGATGGCGGCGTCGAGGAGCAGCGCCGGCGTGGCGGCGATCCACCAGGCCGACGGTGGGTGCTGCCGGCGGAGGAGGGCGATCGACCCGAAGGTGGCCGCTGCGGTCAGCACCCCGGCGGCGGCGAACCAGGACGCCGGTCCGCCGGGCAGCCACGACGGGAGCCAGAGCACGAACCCGAGGAGCACCGGGTACTCGATGCGGTCGTGGACGTAGGGCAGCGGATGGATGACGTGGCCGACCCGGATGTAGTGGTTGAGGCTCAGGTTGAGGATGTCGGAGTACAGCCCGTGGTTGAGCGACCAGACCTGGTAGTCGAAGCCGGCCCGCACATGGGACAACCCGCGGGCCATCAGGAGGTAGTCCACGAGCAGCAGGGCGCCGGCCACGACGTAGGGCCCCCACCGGCTGGTGGAGACGCCAAGGGGGTCCCGGCTCACACCAGCAGACCCGACCACCAGTGGATGACGTGGTCGAGCAGCAGCGTCCACTCGTTGCGGAACACCAGAATGAGGATGAGCGGGAGGAACATCAAGAATGGCTGGAGCCGGTAGTACTCGGGCAACGAGCGCGCTGGGATGAAGCGCTCGAGCACCGAGGCCCCGTCGAGCGGCGGGCACGGGATGAGGTTGAACACCCCGAGCACGATGTTGGCGATCCCGGCGAGGAAGATGACCTGACCGAGGAGCGTGGGCGGGTAGTACCCGCCCGAATAGACGATCTGGCGGATGACCTGGGGCGTGGTGAGCACGAAGAGGAAGCCCATCAGCGCGGCCAACGCGAAGTTGGTGAGCGGGCCTACCAGCGACACGATCACCGTGTGGTTGCGCGGGCTCCGGAGGCGGTTGGTGTTGACCGGGACCGGCTTGGCCCAGCCGTAGGCCCCAATCCCCGACAGCGACAGGACGGCCGGTACCAGCAGTGTCCCCACCGGGTCGACGTGGGCCAGCGGGTTGAGCGTGAGGCGGCCGGCCTTCTTCGCCGTGTCGTCCCCGAAGGCCAGGGCCACCACGCCGTGGGAGATCTCGTGGAGGATGATCGACGGGATCAGCACCAGGAAGTAGATGATCTCGAACCGGTTGATCCGGTCGGTGCTGATCAGGAAGACGAAGATGGCCGCGGCCACCGTCACGATGATGACGTTCCGCCGGCTCGGCTGAAATCGTCGCTTGGGCCGCCCGGACCCACCACCGGATCCGCCATAGCCCCCGTAGGCCATCAGGGCCCCGGTCCGATCAGGACCGGTTGGCGTGGTCGATGCAGTACCGGGTGGCCGGCATCGCCTCGAGGCGGGCGGGCTGGACGGCCACGCCGCACACCTCGCAGTGGCCGTAGCTGCCGTCCTCCATCCGCCCGAGGGCCTGGGCTACCTCCTCGAGGGACTCCTTGAGCTGCACGGCCAGCACCCCGGCCTCGCCCCGCTCGGCAGTGACCTGGCTCGTGTCGGCGAAATTGGAGTCGTAGTGGAGGCCCCCGCCCTCGCCGTGGCCGAGCTCGGACAGCTCGGACAGAAGCTGCCTCTGCTCGTTCTCGAGGAGTTGGCGGTAGTCAACTGCGGGGGCATCGCTCATCACCTGGAGGATCCTACCTGGCCCGGACCCCTCCAGCCCGCGGGTGGGCCTGCTCGTAGGCATTGCGGAGGTGCTCCTGGCTGAGCTTTGTATAGATCTGGGTCGTGGCGATCGAGACATGGCCCAGGAGCTCCTGGACCACGCGGATATCGGCCCCGTGCGCCAGCATGTGGCTGGCGCAGGAGTGCCGCAGCACGTGGGGGCTGACCACCGTGCCCAGCCCGGCCTGCTCGGCGCGGTGGCTCACGATGGCCCACGCCCCCTGGCGGCTCAGGCGACCCCCGCGGGTGTTGAGGAAGACCGCCTCGGAGTCGCTCCGCCGCGCCCACCGGGCCGGGGCGAGGCGGGGCCGCCCGGAGACCGAGAGCCACCGGTCGAGGGCAAAACGGGCAGGGCCGCCCAGAGGGACCAGCCGCTCCTTGGCCCCCTTGCCGAACACCCGGAGGAGGCCATCGTCGCCCTGGACATCGATGAGCGAGAGCCCGACCACCTCGGAGATGCGTGCCCCGGTGCCGTAGAGGAGTTCGAGGAGGGCCCGGTCCCGCAGGTCGACGGGTTCTGACCCGCCCACCTGCTCGAGGAGCAGCAACACCTGGCGCTCCTCGAGGGCCTTCGGGAGACGTCGGGGCAGGCGGGGGGACCGCACGTCCACCGTCGGGTCGTCGGCGATGGTCCCTTCCCCCACCAAGAAGCGGTAGAGGCCGCGCAGGGCGGTGGTCGACCGGGCCACCGAGGCCGGGTTCCGCCCTCCACCCCGGAGCTCGGCCAGGTAGCGCTCGATGGCATCGGGGCCGGCGTCGAGCGGTTCGACCCCGGCGTTCCGGGCCCAGTGCTCCCAGGCCCCGATGTCCCGCCGGTAGGCGGCCAGGGTGTTGCGCGACCGCCCCTTCTCCACGGCCAACCAGGACAGGTACTCTTCCGCACCGGTCGACAGGGGCTGGTTCACGGTGCGTCGGTCGCCGGTCCGCCCTGCAGCCGCCGACGGGCCAGGCCCACCCCCAGAATGGTCGACGCGTCGATGATCTCCCCGTCGTCCACCATCCCGTCGAACCGGTCCAGGGGCACCTCCACGATCGACATGAACCGCTCCTCGACGCCCTGGCGCTCCGATGGCACCCTGGTCAGGCCGGTGGCCAGGTAGATGGTGGCGAACTCGTCGCAGAACCCCGGCGTGATCACGCATCGGACGAGCCGGTCCAGGCGCACTGCCGCATAGCCGGCCTCCTCGGCCAGTTCGCGTCGGGCGGTGTCCTCGACGGGCTCGTCCTCCACGTCGCGGGTGCCCGCCGGGATCTCGAGGACCCACTGGTTGATCGCGGGTCGGAACTGGCGGACCAGGACCACCGAGCCCCCGTCGGTGACCGCCACCACGGCGACCGCGCCGGGGTGGCGGACGACGTCCCGAGAGAAGGCCACGCCGTCGGGGCCGACGAACGTGGCACGGCTCACCGAGATGAACCAGCCCTGATGGACCGTCTGCTCTCCGACGGCCCGAAACCTCGGAAGGTCGGCGGGCTGCCCCCCTGCCCCTCCGGGATCAGCCGACGGCACCGATGTCGATCAGACGGGGGTCTCGACCCTCGGCTCGTTCCAAGGCAGCCCCCACCAGCTCGCGGAACAGGGGATGGGGCTGGTCGGGACGGCTCTTGAACTCGGGGTGTGCCTGCGTGCCGATCCAGAACGGATGGCCCGGCAACTCGATGAACTCGACCAGTCGACCGTCCGGGGACACTCCGGAACACACCAGGCCCACCTCTTCGAGCCGGCTGCGGTAGCGCGGATTGACCTCGTAGCGGTGACGATGTCGTTCGGACACGACCTCCGCCCCGTAGGCCCTGGCCACCTGTGAGCCCGGGGTCAGCTGTGCGCTGTAGGAGCCCAGCCGCATGGTGCCTCCCTTGTCGACCACGTCGTTCTGGTCGTCCATGAGATCGATGACCGGGTGGCGGGTGGTGGCATCGAACTCCCGGGAGTTCGCACCCTCGAGGCCGGCCAGCGAACGGGCCACCTCGATGATCATGACCTGGAGGCCCAGGCAGAGGCCGAGCAGCGGGACGTCGTGCTCGCGCGCATAGCGCGCCGCCGCGATCTTCCCCTCCACACCGCGCTCCCCGAAGCCGCCCGGGATGACCAGGCCGTCGTAACCCCGCAGTGCGTCGTGCTCCAGGAGGCTGGGGACGGTGGCCGCCTGGACCCATTCGATCTGCACCTTGGCCCCATGGTGGAACCCGGCATGGCGGAGCGACTCCACCACCGAGAGGTAGGCGTCGGGCAGGTCGACGTACTTGCCGATGATGCCGATCCGGACCGGCCGCACCGCGGCGTCGACCTGGTGGACCAGGCGCTCCCAGCCGGAGAGGTCGATGGGATGGGTGTCCTCGTCGAACTCGAGCAGCCGGAGGAGGTAGCTGTCGAGACCCTCCTCGTGCAGGACCAGCGGGATCTGGTAGATGCTGTCGGCATCGACCGCGGACACCACCGCCTCGATGGGCACGTCGCACAGCAACGAGATCTTCCGCTTCAGATCGTCGGAGATCATCCGGTCCGACCGGCACACGATCACGTTGGGCTGGATCCCCCGACTGCGCAGCTCGGTCACCGAGTGCTGGGTGGGCTTGGTCTTCTGCTCCCCCGACGGGCCGAGGTAGGGCACCAGGGTCAGATGCACGTACGCCACGTTCTCACGGCCCTCGTCCCGGCGGAATTGGCGGATGGCCTCGATGAACGGCACGATCTCGATGTCGCCCACCGTGCCGCCGATCTCGACGATCACGACGTCGACGTCGTCGGTGCCGAGGCGCTTGATGCGCCCCTTGATCTCGTCGGTGACATGGGGGATGACCTGGACCGTCTTCCCCAGGTAGTCACCGCGCCGCTCCTTGGCGATGACCGAGGAGTAGATCCTTCCGGTGGTTGCGTTGGAGTCCTTGTGGAGGTTCTCGTCGATGAACCGCTCGTAGTGGCCGAGGTCGAGGTCGGTTTCGCCCCCGTCCTCGGTGACGAAGACCTCGCCGTGCTCGAAGGGGTTCATGGTGCCCGGGTCGACGTTGATGTACGGGTCGAGCTTGCACATGGTGACCCGGAGGCCCCGGCACTTGAGCAGGCGTCCCAGCGACGACGCCGTGAGTCCCTTGCCGAGAGAGGAGGAGACACCGCCGGTGAAGAAGATGTACTTCGTCCCGCTCTCCCTCACGGGCGGGCCGTCCACGTCGAGCACCTGACGAGGCTAGCGGAACCGTCCGGACCAAGGTGCGGACCCTGCGTCGTCGCTGGGTCGGTCACTTCCGGACGCCGGCGCCGTGGACGCCGTCGAGCAGCTCCCGGGCGTGGCGCCGGGCCGAGGCGCTGTCCGGCCTGCCCGACAGCATCCGGCTCAACTCCACCACCCTTCCCTCGTCGTCGAGGGGCACGACGACAGCGTGCGTTCGGCCGGCGCTCTCGGTCTTCCGCACCTCGAGCTGGTGGTCGGCCTGCGCCGCCACCTGGGCCAGGTGGGTGACGACGAGCACCTGGCTGTGGTGCCCCAGATCGGCGAGGGCGGCACCAACAGCGATTGCCGCCGTGCCCCCCACCCCGGCATCGACCTCGTCGAACACCATCACCCCGGGAGCATCGGTCAGCGCCAGTCGCAGGGCCAGCATGGCGCGGGAGAGCTCGCCGCCGGAGGCCGCCTTGGCCAACGGCTGCAGGGGCTCTCCCGTGTTGGCGGCCAGCTCGAACGTGACGTCGTCAGCCGGCCCGGCTCCTTCCACGGAGATCGAGAAGCGGGCCGAGCCCATGGCCAGTCCGCGCAGCGTCGATTGGACGTCGCGGGCCAGCCGGGGGGCGGCCTCCCTCCGGGCCGCCGCCACCTTCGATTCGACCTGTGCGAGCGCCGATCGGGCCAGCCCGATCTCTCCGTCCAGGGCCACCGCCCTTCGGTCTTCGTGGTCGATGGCCGCCAGGCGCCGGTGGGCCTCCCCGGCAAAGGACAGCACGCCGGAGAGCGTGGCGCCGTACTTGCGCTCGAGCTGCCGGAACAGCTGGCGGCGGGTGCGGATCTCCTCGAGGCGCTGCGGGTCGTCCTCCCACGTCTCCACCACCGTCCGCAACTCGGTGGCCAGGTCGGAGAGCTCGCCCATCGACGATCGCACCCTGGCGTCGACGGCGGCCAGAGGCTCCCTTCCGGCGAGGGCGGCGGACGCGTCGGCCAGGCGGTCGAGGGCGCCGTCGTCGTCCGACCCGGTGAGGGCGGACAGGGCACGGGCTGCGGCCTCGCGGTGGGCGCCGGCTGCGGCCAGTCTATCCTCTTCGACCTCGAGCCGGGCGTCCTCGTCGCCGTCCTCGATGCGGGCCCCTTCGATCTCTTCGATCTGATACCGGAGCATCTCCACTTCGCGGGCCCGTTGCCGGGCATCTCCACCCAGGGCCTCCGACTCGTCGGTCAGTCGGCGGAGGTGCTGGCGTGCCGTTCCGAGCAGCGGCAGATCGATGCCGGCGAAGAGGTCGAGCGCCCGCCGCTGGGCGTCGGAGTGGACCAGCGACCGGTGCTGGTGCTGCCCGTGCAGCTCGATGAGATCGCCGGCCACTTCGGCCAGCGCACCGATCGGAACCATCCGCCCGTCGACCCACGCCTTGGACCGTCCCTCGCGGGCCACCGACCGGGCCAGCAATGTCTCGCCGGCCGGCTCCCCTGCGGCCGGGTCCACGAACCGGCCCTCGACCAGAGCCTCGGCCGCACCTGCTCGGACCGTCGACGGATCGGCCCTGCCCCCGAGCAGCAGGCCCAGCGCTTCGACCAGGAGGGTCTTGCCGGCCCCGGTCTCGCCGGTCAGCGCGGTCATCCCCGATGCCGGGGTGACCGTGACATCATCGATCACACCGAGGTCACGCACTCGGAGCTCGACCAGGATGCGTCCCAATGGGTCAGGCCCCTACCGGTCGGCCAAGTGGAACTTCGCCTTCAGGATGGCGTGGAAATCACGGGTCCCGAAGGTGACGAGCCGCGCCGGCTGCCTGCCCTCACTGCAGTCCACGGTGGCTCCCGGTTCGAGGAGGGAGACGCTGATGCCATCGACGACCAGTACCGCCGTCCGGGGCTCGAGAACCTCCAGGCGCAGCCGCTCGGTCGGGTCGAGGACCAGAGGGCGGTCGAAGAGCATGTGCGGGGAGACCGGCGTCACCACGATGGCCCGCAGCCGTGGCGACAGCACCGGTCCTCGGGCCGAGAGGTTGTAGGCGGTGGAGCCGGTGGGTGTGGCCACCAGCAGGCCGTCGGCCGCGTAGGTGACGAAGGGCCGCCCGTCGATCGATGTCGCGATCCGGACGGTGTGCCCGGGCACGGTCTTCTCCACCGTCGCCTCGTTGAGCGCCATCCGCTCGTCGATCAGCGCGCCGTCGGGGCCGTGCACGGTCACCGAGAGGGTCATCCGCTCCTCCACCTGGTACGAACCCTCCAGAAACCCGGAGAGCGCATCCTCGAGTCCACCCGGTTCCAACTGGGTCAGATAGCCCAGGCGTCCGATGTTGACGCCGAGCACCGGGATGCCGCCTTCCAGCGCGCTGTCCACGGCACGCAGGAGGGTACCGTCGCCCCCCAGACTGACCAGGAGATCGGCACCATCGATCGCCACCGAGTCGTCGGTCTGGAGTGCCATGATGGCCCGGTGGCCGCGTTCGGCCAACCACGCGCTTGCCCGCTCGGCCAGCGCAGCCGCTTCGGGCCGCATGGGATGGGCGTAGAAGGCGATGGTTGCCATGGGTCGCTTATCCCTTCGGGTTCCGGTGATGTGCCTCGGCCACCGCCGCGTCCAGCATGGCGTCGAGGTTTGGTGCGGTCGGCGCCGACGGTCCGCATGGCGTGCGGGCGTGGAGGATGAACTCGATGTTGCCGGCCTGCCCGGTGATCGGTGACGGCATGGCCCCCATGATGACTGCTCCGGAGGCGCAGAGGGCGCTGGCTGCCTCTCCGAGGGTTCGACGGTGGATGACGGGGTCGCGGATGACACCCTTGGCGCGGGAGGCCTCCACCCGGCCGGCCTCGAACTGGGGCTTGACCAGGAGGAGGGCCGGAGCTCCTGGTACCGCGATGTCCCCCACCAGGACCGGCACCGCCTGGGAGAGCGAGATGAACGAGAGATCGGCCGTGACCAGGTCGACCGGAACACCCCCGACGGTGGCCAGCGTCACCTCCCGTATGTCCAGACGCTCGTGGTTGACCACCCGGCTGTCGAGGCGGAGCCGGTGGTGCAGTTGGCCCCTCCCCACATCGACCGCCACCACCGAGGCCGCGCCCGCCTGGAGCAGGCAGTCGGTGAATCCCCCGGTGGATGCGCCTGCGTCGAGGGCCCGGGTGCCCGTGGGGTCGATGCCGAACCGGGTCAGCGCGGCAGCCAGCTTCTCTCCTCCCCGGCCCACGTAACGCGCAGGGGCACCGAGGAGTTCGATGGGTTCTGCGGGTGCCACCAGCCGCGCCGACTTGTCGGCAATCGTCCCGGAGACCAGCACGAGCCCCCGGTCGATCAGTGCCGCAGCCAGAGGCCGGCTCTTGACCAGCCCCCTGGCCACCAGTGCACGGTCGAGGCGCTGTCGAGCCGGCGAGGTCAGCCTGCCGACCCGGCGGCCGCGGTCTTCTCGGCCGGGACCTTCTTCGCCGCGGTCTTCTTGGCCGGAGCCTTCTTGGCCGTGGCCTTCTTCGCTGCGCTCTTCTTGGCCGGAGCCTTCTTCGCTGCGGTCTTCTTGGCCGGAGCCTTCTTGGCCGGAGCCTTCTTCTGCGCCGTTGTGGACCGTCCGGCCCCAGCTGTCCGCTGGAGCACGGCAGCGACCTGTCTGGCCAGATCCTCGATATTGGTGACGCTGAGGTTATCCAGCTGGTGGCTCACCTCGCGACGGATCTGCGCCAGCAGTGCCTCACGGCTCTTGCGGCTGCGCTCGAGCAGCTCATCTACCTTGGCTCGCGCGTCGCTGCGCTGCACCTCACCGTTCTGGACCAGCTGCTGCACGAACTCCTCGGCACGGGCACGGTTCACGTTGGTGAAGTTGATGCCGGCATCGACGTATCGCTGCAATCCATCTCTGTTCTTGTTGGCCATATTGCCTACTCTACCTGGACCGCCTGCCCGCAGCCAGGACGAATCTCCCGGTCAGTGGGCGAGCGCCTCGCGGACGAGCGTGAAGAAGTCGGACCCGCGCGCGGCGAGCGGCGTGTCGAAGCCGTGACCCCCCGCCGGGGTCACCCCCGAGTCGACCAGTCCGAAGGGGATCCCGAGACGCTCGGCAAGCCGACCGTCGGTCCGGGGCTGGTCGCCGACCATGACGACGGAGCGGTCTCCGTCATCGAAGGCGAAACGACGCTTCATGAGCGCAGCCATCGGTTCGTGCGGCTTTCCGGCGATCTCGGGTGTCAGCCCGGAGGCGGTGGCCACCGCGGCGAGCAGGGCACCGGAGCCGGGCAGCAACCCGGCCGGCGTCGGGAAGGTCGGGTCCTCGTTGGTGCCGATGAGCCGACCCGAGGCTCGGGCTGCCGTCGCCGTGGCCGCCAGGGAGTCGAAGTCGAAGGCATGGCTCCATCCGACGATGGCCGCATCCACCGATCCGCCGTCCACGACCGCCACTCCTCGTTCGTCGAGTGCCTCGAGCACGCCTCCCTCGGCCAGGACCTTGACCGACTGGCCCGGCTCCACCAGGGAAGCGACGGCCATCGCCGAGGTCACCAGATCGCCGGGCGCGGCATCGATGCCGATGCGCGCCAGGCGGGCCAGGAGCGCGCTGGTGGTCGGTGCCGAGTTGTTGGTTGCGAACGCCACCCGGACACCGTGTGCACGGAGTGCGCCGACTGCACCGGCGGCATCGCCGATCGGCTCGCCGCTCAGCCAGATCACCCCGTCGAGGTCGACGATCCATAGCGAGGCCGTACCGAACGCCGGTTGTGCCGAACGAACCGACTGGGGTGCGGTCATTCCGCTCGTTGGTCGGTGGCCTCCGACTCGGTCGAGGCCACCACGGAGCCCTTGCGGGTCCGGCGCGTCGATGCAGCCAGCTGATCAGCTGACTCGAGCACCCGAGAGATCAGTCCGGAGAGGGTCGAGAGCGGCTCGTTCGGCACGTCGGCCCCGGCATCTTCTGCGGCGGCCGGCTCTATCCGTGGAAGAGCCTCGGCTGACGGTGCCATCGGCCGGGCACTGAGGTCGGCGATCCGCTCGCCGGTGACCTTCGCCGCCCGTTCCCAGTAGGACCGGAACATCCCGATGTCGAAGGCTCCGTCGCGTACCCGCGCCTGGTCGAGGAGCCGTGCCGGCGGGTCCTTCAGGTCCCTGACCACGCGGATGGCGGCGAGCCCGCGCAGGACGTACCACGTGGGGTCGTACTCCCACCAGGTGAACCCCTGCCGGCAGGAGGCCGGCAGGTAGTGATGGTTGTTGTGCCAACCTTCCCCTCCGGTGATCACGGCGATGATCATCGAGTTCCGGCTGGTGTCCGGGGTGGCGTAGCGCCGCCGGCCGACGAGGTGGGCCATCGAGTTCACCAGGAACGTCCCGTGCCACAGCAGCACCGTGGAGAGGAAGAACCCGATCAACAGGCCGCCCCACCCTCCGATCAGCAGGCAGGCGATGGCCAGCATCCACGGACCGACCCACTGGAACCGCTCGAGCAGGCGCAGCTCCGGAAAGGAGGCGAAGTCCTTGATGGTCGAGAGATCGGTCGACTTGTACTTGGTGGACAGGATCCAGCCCACGTGGCTCCACCAGAACCCGTCACGCGGCGAGTGGACGTCGTCGTCCTGATCGCTGAAGCGGTGGTGCAGTCGGTGGTGGCCGGCCCACCAGAGGGGGCCCTTCTGCAGGGCGGTGGTCCCGCCGAACGCCATGAGGAACTGGGCCACCCTGCCCATCCGGTAGCTGCGGTGGGAGAAGTACCGGTGGTATCCGGCGGTGATGCAGAACATCCGGGTGAGGTAGAGCACGGCGCACAGCACCCAGTCCTGCCAGGTGACCACGACGAAGAACGCGGCCAGAGGGGCGACGTGCACGGCGAAGAACGGGATGGCCGCCACCCAGTCGGTCCGATCGACGGACCGGTCCGCGCCGGTGGGGTTCGAGGGGTCGGTGGGCTCGGTGAGGGCGGAGTTCATGGTCGGGGGCCGTCGCCGGTGGGCGAGGGCTCTCAGATAGTAACCGAACGGAGTCCGGGACGAGGTGTACGAAGACCGTTGGGTAGCATCCGGCGATCGCTCACTTCTGGACGTAGAGGTCCCCGTTCGAACCCTTAGCCATCTTGATCGGAATCAGGCCCGTGGCCGCCGGTCCGTTGAGGACGTTCCCGGTGGCAGCGTCGAATGTCGAACCGTGGCAGGGGCAGGCGATGATCTTGGCCGAGGGCACGTAGGCGACCGTGCAACCGGCGTGGGGGCACACCGCGTCGAAGGCCACGAAGTCACCCGCTTTCCCTTGGATGACCAGGCCCGGATCACCGGTGGACGGGTCGGTGAAACTGGCCGAGCCACCCACCGGCACGCTCGATGCAGGCCCGACCTCGGTACCGGCCGGTGTCGAGCCGGCCGGCGATGTAGTGGACCCTCCTCCACCGGACGACGCGGCCGTCGTCGGCGGGGAGGTCGTGCCGGTCGGGCCCGAGCCGCCTCCGGCGAGGGAGCGGGTGCCGGCGCCGTTGGCCGAGCTCGTCGTTCCGCCCACCACCCGTCCGAGCAGGGCGGTCAGTCCGCCTCCCACCACCACCGCGGCGGCAACGATGCCAGTCAGTGCACCCTTGCTCAGCACTTCCCGGCGCGACACGCCGTGCCCGCCGACCGCATCGGCCTCGTGCGACCGGGCAAGCCAGGTGTCGAGAGCGGGAGCGCCAGCGGCTCCGGCGAGGGCGAGCGGCGTCCAGGCGAAGAAGAAGACGATGTCCGATCCGGTGAAGTACGGGGAAGCATGGAAGCTCACGGTCAGGAAGAGCCCGAAGGAGAGGGCCATGCCGGCGATGGCGGCCACCCGGGTCAGGAGGCCGAGCACCACGGCGATGCCGATGGCGACTTCGCCCAGGGCGATGACCAGCCCGACGGCCGGGGCGATCCCCAGCAGGTGGGAGAGCAGCCCGTGGACCGGGCTCGAACGGGCAGCCCCGGCGAGCTGGGCATGGATCGAGGCCGGGCTCGAGCTTCGGAAGAAGGCAGGGTTGGCGAGCTTCTGGAGGCCAGCGAAGAGGAAGGTGACCCCGAGGAAGAGCCGCAGGGGCATGAGCACCCATCCGGTGGCCACCGTGCCGTCCGAGCGCTGCACCGTCCACATGGACTCCGCCCCGGACGTCGCGGTCGGGGCCTGGGATCGTGCAGCTGCCGAGCGGACCCGTCTCGACGAGTTGGAGGTCATCGTCCCGCGCCCATGATGGTGCACGATACAGGTGGAACCCTTGGAGGAGGCATCGCCCGGGAGGCTCGGAGTGATCCCGCCCCCATGCCCGGTCATGCCACCATGGATGGATGGAGGGAGTGTCGGTGGCCGCGGCGGGAGCGGCGTCTTCCGGGGACCGTGGCCCAGTCACGGCCGACGCCCTCGGCACCGAGTTCAACCTCGAGTCGATCGCGGTGGAAGTGCCGCCCGTCTCCGGCTCCCATCGCTACCTGCCGGCTCTCGACGGCCTGCGGGCCCTGGCGGTGGCAGGTGTGGTTGCCTACCACTTCGGACTCCACTGGGCAGACGGCGGCTACCTCGGCGTCGACTTCTTCTTCGTGCTCTCCGGGTTCCTGATCACGGGGCTCCTGGTGGGCGAGTGGAACCAGCGCAGCACCATCGGGCTCCGGTCCTTCTGGTTCCGCCGGGCGAAGCGCCTCCTGCCGGCCGTGATGCTCCTGCTCCTCGTGCTGTCGCTCTACGCACGCCTCGGTGGGCCGAACATCAATGCGTCGACCTTCGGCGCCGACGCCTTGGCCACGCTCTTCTACTACGCCAACTGGCATCTGATCTTCACCCACCAGTCCTACTTCGCCCAGTTCCTGATCCCGTCCCCCCTTCGGCACACCTGGTCGCTCGCCATCGAGGAGCAGTTCTACCTGGTGTGGCCGTTGCTGGTTCTGGCCGGGCTCCGCATCGGCACGCGTCGCTCGACGTCCGGGGACGCGACGCGGGCCACCCGACGCAGCCGGTGGCGCGCGATGCCCAGGCCGGCGGCCTTCTGGTGCACCGTGGCCCTGGCCACGGCCTCGGCGGTGGAGATGGTGGTCCTGTACGACCGGGGGGCCGATGTTTCGCGCATCTACTACGGGACCGATACCCGCGCCTTCGAACTCCTGATC
Organism: Acidimicrobiaceae bacterium; assembly: GCA_003138855.1. Taxonomy (GTDB): domain Bacteria; phylum Actinomycetota; class Acidimicrobiia; order Acidimicrobiales; family RAAP-2; genus Bog-756. Next base: position 31,336 of record PLHF01000115.1, read on the forward strand.
GGCGCCGCGCTGGCCCTCCTGGTCACGGGCAGGCCGGACCACTCGCCGCGGGTCCGTCGCCTGCTCCACGTGGCGGCACCGCTGGCCGCGGCGGTGCTGGGCGTACTGTGGGTGTCGGCCGGCGACGATGCCGGGAATCCCTCCACCTGGATGTTCCGGGGCGGCCTCGTGGTGGCCGGCCTGTTGGCTGCCGTGGTGATCGCCGGTGTGGCCCAACCGGATGCCGGGTGGTTGGGCCGGGTGCTCTCGGTCCGCCCACTCCGTTGGGTGGGGGGGATCTCCTACGGCCTCTATCTCTGGCACTGGCCGGTCTACGTGCTGATGACCGATGTGACCACCGGGCTCGAGGGGACCGCCTTGTTGATCGCCCGCCTGAGTGCCACCCTGGCTGCAGCCACCGCCAGCTTCTACCTGGTGGAACGACCCGTCCGCCGATACCAGTGGAAGGGATGGCCGTTCCTGGGTGTCATGACGGTGGCGGCCGCCGGGACGGCGGTGGCCGTCCTGTTCAGTGCCGTGCCGGCGGTGGCTGTGCCCCCGGTGACCAGCCGCAAGGGTCATGTGGTGAGGATCGTCTCGCCCACCGCGCGGCCCAACCCGCCGCCGCCGCCGATCCTCCTCCCCGCCGGTCGCACGGTGTCCCCATCGGCACCGCTCCGCATCATGACGATCGGGGACAGTGTCATGTGGACCGCAGAGCCCGCCCTGCAGGCGGTCCTGCAGGCCACAGGCGAGGCCCAGGTCAGCACCAGCGCATTCCCGGGCTGGGGTCTGATCAACGACACGAACTTCCAGACCGACCTGGCCTCCGCCGTCACCCGCGACCACCCGGAGGTGATCGTGGCCATGTGGTCGTGGGACAACGGCTACGCCTACGAACACCCGGCGGAGTACCTACGGCTCCTCACCGAAGCCATCGACGTCATGCTGGCCCCCGGCGACGGCGTCGACGGGATCGCCATCGTCCAGTTCCCCAAGGTGGGCCCGCAGGTCCAGATCATCGACCCCGCGCAGCGCCAAGCGGCTCTGGTGGCGGCCGAGCGCAATCGCCAGGCCTTCGATCGCATCGTGTCGACGCTGCCGGCCGCCTACCCCGGACGGGTCACCTACCTTCCGGTGGCGTCGTCGCTCGAGGTGGACGGCCGCTATTCGGCCTGGCTGCCCACGGTCGCGGGCGGTTGGATCCGGGCCCGCATGACCGACAACACCCACCTCTGCCCTCCGGGTGCGGCAGTGCTCGCCGCCAAGGTGACCTCCGAGCTGTCCCCGATGTTCGACCTGAGCCCACCTGCCCCCGGATGGACCACCTCCGGCTGGGCCGACAACCCCACCCGCTACAACGATTGTCCCGACGACCAGCCCCCGGGTACGTGAGCTGCCCGCGGGTCAGGCGTCATCCGCACCGCTCATGTCGACGCCGGACTCGATGAGTTGACGCTCGAGAGCGCTCCAGTCGTAGTAGTCGCGCCACGCCCGGATCTTCCCGGACTGGTCGAACTCGAGCAGTCCGGCCACCGGCACCACCATCGGCCGCCCGTTGATGATGAAGCGGTCGATGCGCTCCGTGAAGACAATGCTCCCGAACGTCCCGATGGTGCGGAACTCGAACTCGAACCCGCTCCCGAACCCGACCTGGAGCTCGAGCACCGAGCGGATCTCCTTGTGCCCCCGGGCCGGTGCCCGGTTGGCCTCGGACCATTCAGCGTCAGGGGCGAAGTACGACACCAGCACGTCGGGGTCGCGGGTGGTCCAGTCAGCGAAGAACGCCCGAACGGTTTCCTCCAGGCCACTGGTCACAACGCCCTCCCCTGACTCTCTCGGCTCCTTCGGCCCCTCGGCATCGTCGCCCGGGCCCGCGGAGCGCCGGCGGGCAGCCTGGTCCGAAGATCGGTCCGCTTCGGAGTGTAGGCCGGTTCGGCTCCCCGTTCGGCTGCCGCCGAGGGGCCTGGGGGTGGCTGGTCGCAGCCCGGTAGACCGCCTACCATGAGCTCCGTGGATCAGGTCTCCGTGGCAGTGCCTCGCACCATCGACCGGCCAACGCGGTCGCGTGCCGACGAGGCCATGCGGCGCCTCCTGCGCATCCCCGAACAACAAGCGCCCATCGACGAGTCCGAGACCCACCGGATCTTCAGCGCCTCGATCCTCCTCTCGGCGCTGCGGTGCCTGTTGAGCTACATCGTGTTGCCCATCGTGCTGCCGGCCATCGGATTGGCCCGGGGCGTGGGACCGGTGATCTCCATCCCGATCGGGCTCCTGGCCCTCACCTTCGACTACCTGGGCATCCGCCGCTTCTGGCTGGCCGACCATCACCAGCGGTGGGTGTTCTCCGCTCTCTACGCCGTGGTCGGAGGGATGGTGCTGGCTCTGCTGATCGTGGACATCGTCCACGTAGCGGGCTGAGCGGGCCCCCGGGCGACCGTTCGGGTCTAGGGCGTCACGATCGGGAAGTCGCGATCGGGGGTATTCAGCACCCCGATGAGCCGCCCGATCGCAGCGAGGTCGCCCTCGTGGCCGATCTGGTCGAACCCCTTGCCGGTCAGCATGCCCACCATCTGCAGCTTGGTCAGTGTCAAGGTGAGGTCGGCACCCTCCTCCCCGTCAGTCACCCTGTGGGTCAGGACGCCATTACGCAGTGTGGTGCGGTAGGTCTGGCCCAGATCCGTGAACCGCCAGTCGATGACGATCCGATCGTCCCACGCGCGCGGACCGTGGACCCGGACGGCGACAGCGTCGAACATCTGCTCGACGCTCAGGGCCCGCAGCATGTCGGCGGATCCGGTCACCGCGGGGGTGGCCACGATGCCGTTCCGCAGTTCGAACGCACCCATCAGATAGAAGTTACGCCAGGTGCCGTTCTCCGAGCCGTGACCCAGCCGGTCGTAGACGTCGGCCAGCAGCTCCTTGGCCTTCACATGCTCGGGGTCGGCGAAGACGACCCGGTTGAGGAGCTCTGCGGCGAATCGCAGATCGCCGCGTTCGGCGTACCCCTCAGCCCTGGCAATCACCTCGGCGGGACCACCCATGCAGTCGACGTAGCGGAACGAGCTCTCTGCCGGCGGATGCTGCCAGAGGGTGGCCGGGTTGCCGTCGAACCAGCCGATGTACCGCTGGTAGATCGCCTTCACATTGTGACTCACCGATCCGTAGTACCCGTGGGTGTGCCAGGCCCGCTCGAGTGCCGGGGGCATCACCATCAGCTCGGCGGCCTCGATCCCGGTGTACCCCTCATTGATCATGCGGAGAGTCTGATCGTGGAGGTAGGCGTAGAGGTCGCGCTGGACAGAGAGGTAGTCCGCCACCCGCTCCGACTCCCACGTGGGCCAGTGGTGGGAGGCAAAGGCCACGTCACACCGGCGTCCGAACAAGGTGATGGCCTCGTCGAGGTACCTAGCCCACACCCTGGCATCCCGCACCACCGCGCCGCGCAGGGTGACCAGGTTGTGCAGGTTGTGCGTCGCATTCTCCGCCATGCACAGGGCCCTGCGATCCGGAAAGAGGAAGTTCATCTCGGCCGGACACTCCGTGCCCGGTGTCAGCTGGAACTCCATCCGCACACCGTCGACGGTCTCCTCCTGACCGGTGTGGGTGACGTCGATGGTGGGTGGAATGAGCCCGATCGAACCGGTGGAAGTGGTCATTCCGAGGCCGCAGCCGATCTGACCAGCCGGACCCTTCTCGAGGAGCGCTCCGTACATGTATGAGGCCCGTCGGCCCATGGCCACGCCGACGTAGACGTTCTCGGACACCGCCGACTCCATGAACCCGTGCGGAGCGATGATCGGCACGTCCTCGGTGACCACGCCGTGGACGCCGCCGAAATGGTCGACATGGGCGTGCGTGTACACCACGCCGGTCACCCTGCGGTCACCCCGGTGCCGGCGGTAGAGGGCCAACGCCGCCGCCGCGGTCTCCTTCGAGATGAGGGGGTCGATCACAAGGACGCCGGTGTCGCCCTCGACCAGGGTCATGTTGGAGAGGTCCAACCCGCGCACCTGGTAGATGCCGTCGGCAACTTGGTAGAGGCCCTGGCGTGCCACCAGCTGACCCTGGCGCCACAGGCTCGGATCGGCGGTGTCGGGGCACTCGCCGGCCAGAAACCCGTAGGCATCGTTGTCCCAGACGATGCGCCCGTCCCCCGCGGTGACGACGGCGGGCTCGAGGGCGCCGATCCACCCCCGGTCGGCGTCGTCGAAGTCGGAGCGGTCCTCCAAGGGCAGTGCGGTCATGGTACGGAGTATCCCAGATGGGCTCCCCTCGTGCCCTACGCTGCGGACGACCGGCAACCGACGATCGGGGGACCCGATGCTGACCAGCGGCCTGAATCACGTGGCGACCCTGACCAACGACGCCCGGCGCCTGCACGCCTTCTACGAGGAGGTGTTCGAAGCCGAGGTCATCCGGGACGCGCCCGAGTTGGATGGCGAGGACTCGGTCCGCCTCTCGATCATCAAGATCGGCCCCTGTTCCGAACTGAACGTGTTCCAGATCGAGGGCAACACCGAGGCCGACCGCCAGGTACCGATGTTCGGACGGGGGCGGCTGGACCACTTCGCCCTCCAGGCCGCATCGCTGGACAGCTTCGAGACCATTCGCGAGCGGCTGATGGCCCCGGGGGGCGAGTGACTCCTTCGTGACCGACTTCGGTCCGGTGCTGAGCATCTTCTTTCGCGATCCCGACGGGCTCGAAGGCGAGGTGTGCGTGGAGAATCCCGATGTCGAGCCCGGGGTGACCCACCCGCCGGGCACCCCGGCACGTCGCTACGTGCACGACGCCGGTTGAGATCGGTAGAAACGAGAGCGATCTGCTGGGCCCTACTCCGCCCCCCGCCCGCGCGGGACGGCATGTGCTGGCGATCCCCGTCGCCACCAGCGTGGGGCCGGCGCCGAGAGGCGGACGCCCGCCCGCTCGGCACAGGCAACCACCGTCGACGACGCGGGGTTGACGAGCATCGTCCCGGCGACGTCGACGGTGGGCACTGTCTCGTTCCCGTGCGCGTGCCTGCGCACCAGCGCAGCACCGGTCGGAGATTCCCAGATGTTCACCTCATCGGTCGGGACACCTGCCCTGCGGAGTCTGTGCCGTAGCGACCGGCAGAACGGACAGCCAGGCCGCCAGTAGACCGTCACCCGCGGTGGATCGACTCCTCCCGGCGTGCTGTCGCCGGACGGCGTGGAGCGGTCCCGATCGGCGGGAGTCGTCACCGTCGTCGTCTCGGGCGGCATCGCCGGGAACGGAGGGACGATGGGTGGAGGGCGCGGGGCAAGGGAAGATCTCCCATCCAGTGGTTCCGCGTCATGCTGCCCGGCCCCGCTGTCGACGGCAGCCAGCCCCACCCCCGGCCGCCGTGGCGGGCCGGGGGTGGGGCTGGTCGGGACGTCCGTAGTGACCTGTGCACCTGCGCTCGGTCGTCCCGGGCTGCAGCGGTCGTGCGGGCAGATCGAGACGGGTCTCAGATCTCTGCTTCGTCCGGTGTCCTGCGCAAGTGGATGAAGCCGAGGATGGTGAGGATCAGCATGATCGCTGCGAAGACGAAGCAGGTGATTGCCGCGTACAGGGCGATCTGTCCCATCTTCCAGAAGGCGTAGGCCTCGAGAAGGAGGCCTCGCAGCGTGGTCCCTTGGAACACGGTCTGGACCTTGGCCTCGGCCGCTGTGTACTGAGGGGAACCCTTGGGGTATGCCATGGCCTCTGCGCTCAGCTGCGAGTAGGTCTTGCCACCGCCGATCTCCTGGAGATGGACGGCGATGAAGTGGTCCGCGTAGGCCTCGGCCTGCTTGCCGGTGACCAGCGATTGGCCCGCGTACTGCTGCAGGTACGGGAGCATCCCGGGGGTGATCTCGGTGCCGGGCTTGGCAGCAGGCGAGGGAAGCCGCTGCAGCTGCGTCCGACTGATCTGAGGGACTCCGGTAGGGCTCGGGGATTCCCTACCGGAAATCTTCCGGTCACCATGGACTTGTCTTGTCCACACTGCCTCGATGGTGGCCGGTTCCAATCGCACGGCTGCGTAGGTCCCTTTCGCCTAGCAGCCCTGCGCTGCTCCGTTTACCCCACACACCGTCGAGCACATTGAAACCGGCGCAGTTTGATGGGTGTTGCGCCGGTTTCTTCGTGTCCAAAAGCTACCGTGCCACGGAAGCAATGGCGTGCGCTACGGAAGTGGCGGAACGCCGAGACAGCTGGCTGAGCAACCGTGAGTTGATCGCGGGTTTTGTTGCCGGGGCCTTAGAGGAATGACCTCGCACCCAGCTGCCTATTGGGTGGGGTTCGGTCTGACCATTGCCGGTATCCTCACGACCGCGTTGGGCGTCTATCTAACCGTCGGGGATTCACTAAGCGACTTGGGATCTGGGGAATCACCAAGGATTGGGCCATACGGGTCGCGGCACGAACTCGATCGATATTGGCAAAGATCCGTGGCAAAAGGGGATCGGTTCAGGTTCATCCAGCAGCAGCTACGGGCACAGCAACAGCCAGTGCAAGCGCAGAGGCAACCATCATCCCGACCGGAGGCTCAACCGGAGAGAAGGTGGACTGGTTGATGAAGGAGATACTCAAAGTCGAGGAAAGGCTGGGGCAGACGACGCGCGATCTGAGAACGGAAACCAGCGAGAGAAAGACGAGTGATGCCAACGAGACTCGAACCAGAGAAGCCGAGATTTCTGATGTGCGTGACCACATCGAAGGTCTGGCTGGCCACGTTCTCTGGATTAGTGCCATCGGTGTGGGACTGCTAGTCGTCGGCCAGTTCATCACGGCATTCTGGGGATAGGGCACGAGCCAACGCTCGGGATCTACGCTGCGGCAACGGTCATCGTGACGGCAGGGAGTGGTGCTCACATGTTCGGTCGCAAAAAGGCAGCAGCGGTTCAGGAGCCCTTGAAGGCGCTGGTCCTGAGAGTCGAGCCGGATGACGGATCATTCAGCGGTGACAATGGCACGGAGATCGTGGTGCGCGGGCACAGAGTATTCACTCCCGACGGTGAGATGCTCAGCCACTCCGAGGACGGCGCAGTCGCCGAGGGCATCTTCTACTTCCGCATCGCGGGGGCAACCCACCATCGAGCCGCCGACAAACTCGACGGGGACACCTTCTCGCAGGTTCTACTGCGGCACCGACCCGACAACGCCCACGACCCAAACGCCATCGAAATTCTCAATCAGAGCGGCGGGGAGGTCATCGGCTTCGTCCCAGCGAAGCTCGCCCCCCACATGCTTCCGGCGCTGATCACCGTCACCAGCAATGGCGAGACAACAACTGGCTCCGTGGGCCTGGTGGCGAAGACGTTCCTACGTGGCGGTCGCGTCATCGGTGGAGAGGTGCTGGTCATCGGGAAGGGTTACGAACTCCAAGTTACGGAGTGATGCTCGCTCCTCGATCCCCCCTGTGCCGTGATCTACCGGTAACCAGGTTCAAGGTGCCCTAGTCATCACCTCTCTTCACCTAGTTACCGGACCACCCGCACGGTTGTAGGTAGTTACCTCCTTTCCCCCTACAGCCCTGCCCTGCTCCGGTGTGTGCCCCGCACCGTTGAGCGCATAGACCGGCACCAGTTCGCACGGCTGGTGCCGGTCACCTTCTGAACGAAACATGCCGCCCCCGTAAGGGCGGCATGTTTCGTTTGGTGAAGCTGCCGAGCGGAGCAGGGGAGGCAATGGTCCCCATGCTCGGCGCCCGGCATGGCGCCGTTCTTTTCTGCTAGGAAGTTGCGGTTGTGTCGGAAAGCGTACGACTGCTTGGCTCTTCCTTGCGCGCATGGAGGAAGCCGAGTACGACGAGTATCGCCATCAATCCGGCAAGGATGAATGCTCCGATTGCGGCCCATGTGGCGACCTCACCGAAGACGCTGAATGCGTAGGCTTCCAACAGCAGGCCACGAAGTGTCGTTCCCTCAAACGAGGTAGTCACCTCTGCAGCGAGCGCCTTGTTCGTCGGATCGGCTCGCGCCGCTGTTGATACAGCGTCGTACACGCCACCGTAGGGCATTTCGCTCAGGTGAACGGCAATGAAGTCGTCGGCCCATGCCTTAGCTTGAGGACCAGTCAACAGCTGCTGACCCGCGTACATCGACACGGAGGGAATCATGCTTGGAGTGATCTCGGTGCCGGCCTTAGCGTGCGCGAATGCCGATGCAGCTGGGAACGTGATGTCCTGCTTCGCCAGCTGGCTGTGGACATTGCTGTTTGTGAACGATGCCGCCCACAAACCCAAAGCTCCCGCTGCCAGTAATGCAACGACAACAATTGCGCCAGTGCCAGCGATGAGTAGGTCTATTGTTCTACGATCCACAGGTATTTCCTTTCGTTTGGAGGCTCAAGACTCTACCGGTCTGGCCGGCTTCACCTTTCGCCCGTGTGCCCACCACTCTGAACGTCCACCAGACGCCTAGTCCCTGGTCAGACGATTTTTTTAAGAAGGGTCCTTTTTCAGACATTTGAGTTGGCGAAGCTGTAGGCCCACATGCCCAGACATCCAGCCACGATCAGAAAGACCGTCAGTGCGGCTCCGACGGCAGTCAATATTGCATCGAAGGTCTTGCGTTTCACGATTCACGCCTTTCTTCGTCTCGTCGTGCCATTCCGGGTGTCCCTGGATGGCACGATGGTAACTTTAGCTATGTGTGAACATGTTCACATAGGGCCAAACGTCCCGAAACGCCTCGTTCGATGAGGGCCGTCGACGGGTGTCGATCGAAGCCCTTGGCGCCCTGAAGACGCTGGCCAGCGCGGCCCGGGTCGACCGCAGCCGCGCGATCACGCCGTCGACGTCAGGACTGGGAGCCCGGGTTCACGACCCCTCGAGCGCTCCGATGAATTCGGCCGAACTCATCGGCCGGGAGAACATCGGGTAGTCGTAGGCGAGGGCGTTCTCGTGCTCCTCGACGGAGGTCGCAGCGACGCAGTCGTTCAGGGTGATGACCTGGTAGCCGTTCTCGTAGCCCGATCGCATGGTCGATTCGACGCAGCAGTTGGTCAGGAACCCTCCGAGGGCGATGGTGGTGATGCCCTTGCTCCGAAGGATGAAGTCGAGATTGGTGCTGGCGAAGGTGTCCAGACCTCGCTTGCCCTCGATGACGATGTCGCCTTCCTGCGGGGTCAGTTCGTCCACGATTGCGGCGCCCCAGGTTCCCTTGACGAACGCGTTGCCGTCCACGACGCCCTTGAGGATCCCGTAGGGGTGCGAACTGATCTCGTTGTATCCCTCGTGGAACGTGATGGGAGCGTGCATGACGGTGGCACCGGCCCGGCGTGCCGCATCGACGACGTCTTGCGTCTTGTCCAACATGCCGGTCTTGGCCATGACTCCCTCGACAGCGCCGTGGAGCACACCGCCGTCAGACGTGAAGTCGTTCTGGTACTCGATGAGCACCACCGCGGTCGTGGTCGGATCAATCGACATCTTCAGAACCCCCTCATCGCACCGGTACTGACTGGCTTCCTCGGCCTGGTCGCAACCGACCCTACTCACTTATCAGACAAGCATGCAAGCACCTAGGATGCACGCATGAAAGACGTGAGGCAGTCCTTTCAACCGGTCACCAAAGCCCCCCTCAGCCTCCTGGTGTCCGGGAAGCTGCGCGAAGCCATCGTCTCCGGCGACCTCCGTGACGGGACCGAGCTCGCGTCCGAAAAGGAGTTGTCCGAGCAGTTCGGTGTCGGTCGATCGACGATCCGAGAGGCGCTCCGGGTCCTGCAGGCGCAGGGGTTCCTCAGTGGGGGGGACTCCGTCTCCACCGCTCGACCGCGTGTGTCCATCGAGAGCACCTTCACCAGCGCTTCCGACGCCCTGGTGAACGCAATGCGCCTTCGTCAGATTCCCTTGGGGGACCTGATCCAGCTCCGACTGCTCCTAGAGGGCGAGGCGGTGAGGAACGCCGATCCCGCCAGCGGACGCATCGCCGTCGCCCGAGAGGCACTCGACCAGATGCGCGCCGCGGGTGCGGACATCGACGCCTTCCACGACGCAGACGTGCGCTTCCACATCGCGCTTTCGGGATGCAGCGGCAACTGCGCCTTCTCCCTCGTTATGACCGCACTCCGCGACACCATCGCTGGGCACCTCCGCGGCGCGCTCGGGGCCCTGCAGAATCCTGCAGGTGCGCTCCAGGTCCTGACCGCAGAGCACGGAGCCATACTCGACGCCCTCGATGACGGGGATCGCGACCTGGCCAAGAGGCTGCTCGAAGCCCACGTCTGGGGCTTCTACACGAGCGAAGTCCCACCGGATGCCTGAGCCAGGACGCTCGGCAGCCGTACTCGATCTCCTGGACCGACTCGGCCCCGAGATCGTCGTCGTCGATGTCGACATCCTCGGTTCGTACCGACGGGACCATTCTGCGTTCGCCGACGCCGGCGAACCGGCAGCACTCGTCCGGGCGCAGAAGACCTCCGACGTGGTCGAGGTCCTGTGCATCGCCAACCGCTACGGCATTCCCGTGGTCACCAGGGGTGCCGGGACGGGTCTGTCGGGAGGGGCCAACGCCATCGAAGGGTGCGTCGTACTGTCCGTGGCCGCGATGGACCGGATACTCGACATCGACGTCCCGCGAAGACTTGCGGCCGTGGAGTGCGGAGTCCTCAACGGGACGTTGGCACGGGCGGTGGAGGTGCACGGCCTGTGGTATCCCCCTGACCCTGCCAGCCGAGAGATCTCGACCATCGGCGGGAACATCGCAACGAATGCCGGCGGCGCCTGCTGTCTCAAGTACGGGGTCACCGGCGACCACGTCGCCGGGCTCACCGCGGTGCTCGCCGATGGGAGCATGCTCGTCACGGGAGCGTCGACGCGCAAGAACGTAGCTGGTTTCGACCTCACCAGCCTGCTTGTCGGGTCCGAGGGAACTCTGGCCGTGATCGTGGAGGCGAGGGTCCGCCTGCACCCCACCCCCTCCCCCGCCTCGACGCTGGTGGCCTTCTTCGCCTCCCCCGAAGCCGCCGGTCAGGCGGTGGTGGCGATCCTGGAGGTGGCCCAACCGTCGCTTCTCGAGCTGATGGACCGGACAACGGTCCGTGCGGTCGAGAAGATGACCCACATGGGTCTCGAAACCGAGGCCGGAGCTTTGCTCGTCGTCCAGTCGAACTCGCCGTCAGCGGCCATCGAGATGGAGGCGGCCTCGTCCGCCTGTGCCGCATCAGGCGCGACCTACCGGGCACACACGACGGATGTCACCGAAGGCCAGCTGTTCCTGGAGGCTCGGCGTGCCGCGCTACCTGCGCTCGAGCGATTGGGGACGACCCTCCTCGATGATGTCGCGGTACCTGTCCCAAGCGTTCCGGCGATGCTGGAGGGCATTCGGGGCATCGGCGAGAGGCGTCAGGTCACCATCGGGACATTCGGGCACGCAGGCGACGGGAACCTTCATCCCACCCTCGTGTTCGACGCAGCCGACCCAGAATCGGTGGCCGCGGCCCGCCTCGCCTTCGACGACATCGTCCGACTGTCCCTCGACAATGACGGGACGATCACCGGCGAACACGGTATCGGGAGCCTGAAGTTGCCCTACATGGAGGAGATGGTGGGTCCGACCGCCCGTTCGTTGATGCACGGGATCAAGCGTGCATTCGATCCCAACGGCATCCTCAACCCCGGTCGAGCCATCTGAACCGAGCTCGAGCCCGTTGCATCGGTCGGATACCACACCGCAGAACTAGCAGCTGTTCACCTTGTGCAGTTCGACGAAGATCCGGTCATCGCCCAGATCTCTTCCGGAGAATTGGCAACCGACGGCCTTCGCCACACGCATGACCATCTCGGCGTTGGACGCGTGCACCGTGATCTCGCACTCGGGGTCGACCGACAGGCGCTCCCACAACACCCCGATCTCGAATCCCCGAACGAATTCGGGATCATCGGTATCAAAACGGAGCTCCGATTCCATGTGCTGTGCATCGTCACGCCGTCCTTGCTCCTTGAGCGGAATGGGCGGGTTGTGCCACAGGTGGCGACGGCGGAGTCGCCGGGCTTCCCGGAAGGTCCCCGTTCGGCATTCCGTCGGCGACTCGAGACCGATCAGCGGGTCGATCACCCGGTCGACGGTTTGTCACCGGAGTTCCTCGGTGCTAGAAACGATGTGTTGCAACTCGGCGGAGACTGCAGCTCGGCGGAGACTGCAACGCGGCGGTAGGCGGCGATTCGTTCGTCTCAACCGTTGGTCAGGATCGTCCGACCCTCGCCAGCCCCCCTGTTGAGGGTCGGACGACCAGACCATGACGCTCACCGATCGCGTGACACCCTCGAACGGGATCCCACGTGGGGCCCGCGTCTCTGCCATGTCGATCCGGGTCCCCCACATTCGGTACTACGAGTGATAGGAAAGCCGGGCCCGGAGCCTGCCAAGTACTCGACGGGCCCGGCTGACTGACATCGGCACTCCGATGGACCGACTTGAATTGGAGGACGCCGAGACCTTCGAGTCGAACGCTGCACCGCGATGTCACTCCCCCGCTGAGCCGTGGCCCATGGAGCAACGTGACCACCAGGTGATCTCCGTCAGGTCCGAGCCCCGGGGCTTTCCGGCGGATGGTGACCGGCCCGTCTGAGGGCGACCGAGACCCCCGTCCGCTGGCGCCGGACAGCAGAACCGCCTCCGATCCGTCTCGTGACGGCTGTCGTCAGAAGGGACGCGTGGGGACGGGCTACGGCGGACACATTCGGCTTCAAGTTCGGCGCCGGTCCGGCCGATAGCTCACTGGATGGCCGTTCACTCCTGCCTCCATGACGGAGTACCGGAGTGACGGCGGATGAACACCGCGGGGATAGCCCCGAGGCGAGTCCCTCGGCCGAACCAGGCAGCAGAGGAGGCGCAGTGCATCTCAATCCGACGTACACGGCTCGGCCAGGCACTTTGCCGGTGGTGGCAGCAAGCACCGTGCGCGCCAGGCCGCCGGCCATCTGCAACTCGATGTCCGCGCCACCCACTTGTCGTCATCCCCAACACGCGTTCGACCGTTCCGGCACGGACGGAGACCACGACGAAGGGGCAGGTCGCATGACCTCGCCCCCATCCTGAGGAGGGAACCATGGACCAAGAGAGCAGGCCCCGCAACCACCGGATCGCCAAAGGCGTCGCCATCGGCCTGGGAGCAGTCGTCCTGCTGGGGACGGCCATCGGCGTCGCCGCGTCGGCCGTTCCGGGCCTGAGCATGATGGGAGGTGACAGCTCTCATGTCACCTGCGCCGGCAAGTCGCTGTCCGTGAGCAACAAGGCGGCCAACTCGCTCGACCTGACGTGCAAGGCCGATGCTGCCACCGCGACGACGGTGCCTCCTTCCACGGTTCCCCCCACTACCGCGCCGACCAAGGCCCCACCCTCCGCGCCCACGCCGACATCGACTCCACCCCCCATTACCACACCGACATCGACTCCACCCCCCACGACCACACCGACCACGACTCCACCGTCGAGCACCACCCCGGCCGCAGGTACCTGGTGGACGCCACCGCTGGGCAACGTCCCTTGGCAGTGGGAGATCGACCACCCGCTGAACCTCAGTAGCGCCAGCGACATGGGAACGGGTGTGACCACGTACACCGGAGCGCCGGCGCCAGACCCGGTGGTCTATGACATCGACGGGATCGAGAACCCGGCCAGCACGGTGACCGCGTTGCACGCTGCCGGTGACCACGCCATCTGCTACATCGAGGTGGGGACGGCGGGCAACTACTACAGCGCAGCCGACGAGGGGATCGCCACGACGTACTACGCCCAGTTCCAGGCAGCGGGTGTCCTCGGCAACAAGCTGTCGGGGTATCCCGAGTCGTTCCTGAACATCACGTCGAACACGACCGTGTCCATCGTCGAGTCGATGATCCAGCAGCAGTGCGCGGCCAAGGGCTTTGACGCAGTCGAGACCGACCTGGACGAGACCTACAGCGGCAGCGACGGCACGACCGGCTTCATCATCAGCAAGGCAGCGGAAGAGCAGTACATGACCACGCTGGCGACCTTCATGCACGCCCACGGCCTGGGCTGGATCATCAAGAACCCCGACGACACCGGTGACAGCTACGCGGCCGACATGGAGCCGTTGGCCGATGGGGTGCTGACCGAGCAGTGCAACGAGTACCAGACGTGCAGCCTGCTCTCCTCCTACCTGGGCCACAAGGCGGTGTTCAATGCCGAGTACAACCTGGCGACCAGCGCATTCTGCCCAGCGGACAACACTGTCGGATTCAATGGCGCCCGGTTCAACGTCAACCTGAACGGTGGAAGGCAGCCGTGCCGGTGACTCGCCCTTGCGACGAGAGGGCGGTCGCGGCTGGGCAATGAACCCGCTGCCCGTCAGCCACGGATCCGAGCCGTTGATGGGGTGGTTGCCGCCACCCAACGTCGCATCAGGGACATCGGCGATGATCCAGGTGCATGGAGGCGTGCGTCGCCACCGCCGCCTACCATCCGAATGCGGCGCGGGTCCCATCGGTATCGATGACGGCATACCCCGAGCTACTGGGTGAGGCGATGAGCCCCACGGCGGTGCGTCCGGAGGCGGCTCCCGAGCCGTGGAACTGGGCATCGCCGAAGGTGAACACCCCGCCGTCGGAGGCGACCATCCAGTAGCCCTGACCGTCAGGGGTGCCGGCGATGCCGACGATGGGCCGGTTCAGCGGCCTTCCACCCATCGATCCATGGAACTGGGCGTCTCCGAAGCTGAACACCCCGCCGTCGGAGGCGACCATCCAGTAGCCCTGACCGTCAGGGGTGCTGGCGACGCCGACGATGGGCGAATTCAACTGGTGGCCGGCCATCGAGCCGTAGTTAGCGGCCGTGCCGTAGGTGGCGAGCGAGCCGGTTGGTCCGACAATCCAATAGCCGTTGCCGTCGGGCGTGGCGGCCAGGCGGTCACCCCCAGCCAGCGCCGGGACGCCGAGCACGGTGAGGGTGAAGCTCTGGTTGGCGTCCGGGCTGGTCCCGTTGGAGGCGGTCAGGGTGATCGGGTAGCTCCCGGCGGTGCCGACGGCCGGGGTCCCGGCGATCGTGGCGGTGCCGTTGCCGTTGGCGACGAAGGTGACTCCTGCAGGCAGGGCCGCGGGATCACCCAGAGAAGGCGTGGGGTACCCGGAGGTGGTCACGGTAAAGGTGAATGCCTTGCCCACCGTGAGCGATACCGAGTTGGCGCTGGTGATGGCCGGGGCCTGATCGATGATCAGGATGAAGCTCTGGCTGGCGGTGCCGGTCCCGTTGGCGGTGAGGAGAGTGAGCGGGTAGCTCTTCCCCGCGGTCCCCGCAGCCGGGGTCCCCGACAGGGTGGCGGTGCCGTTCCCGTTGTCGACGAAGGTGATGCCGTCAGGCAGCGTCCCGGACCAGCCCAGGGAGGGAGCGGGAAAGCCGGTCGACGTCACGGTGAAGCTGCCCCGGTCGCCCACCACGAACGTGGTCGAGGCGGCGCTGGTGATGTGTGGGCTGTTGCCGACGATGATCGAAAGGGTCTGGGTGGCACTCGGCGTGATCTTGTTGTCGGCGGTGATGGTCAGGTTGGTCGTGGCGGAGACCGTCGGGGTTCCCGCGAGCAGGGCGGTGCCGTTGCCGTTGTCGGTGAAGGTGAGCCCGGCGGGCAGGGCCCCGGTCTCGGTGATCGAGGCAGGGGGGGCGCCGGTGGTGGTCACGGCGAAGGACCCGGGCTCGTTCAGGGTGAAGTACGCGGTGGCCCCGCTGGTGATGACCGGAGCCGCGCTCGAGGCCACGGTGATTGCCAGGTTGAGGGTGGCCATGGAGCCCGACGAGTTGGTGGCCGAGATGGTCACCGGGTAGTTCCCGACGCTGCCGGCGGCCGGGGTGCCGGCGATGGTGGCGCTGCCGGTGGCCGGGGTGGGGGCGGCGAAGGTCAGCCCTGCGGGCAGGGTCCCGGTCTCGGTGATGGTCGCCGCCGGATAACCGGTGGTGGTCACGGTGTAGGTGCCCGCCACCCCGGTGTAGAAGCTCGCCGTGGCGGCGCTGGTGATGGTCGGCGCCTCCGAGTTGGTCAAGGTGAAGGCCTGGGTGGCATTCGGGGTGACCCCGTTGGCTGCCGTGATGGTGATCGGATAGAGCCCACCGCTGCCCTTGGCCGCGGTGCCGGCCAGGGTGGCCGTCCCGTTGCCGTTGTCGACGAAGGTCATCCCGGCGGGCAGGGCCCCGGTCTCGGTGATGGCCGGTGCCGGCTCACCGGTGGTGTACACCGTGGCACTGAAGGCCGTCCCCACGATGGAGCTGGCCGAGTTGGCGCTGATGATGGTCGGAGCGACGTGCTCGGTGAGGGTCAGCGACGCACCGGCGGCGATGGTGGTCCAGGTGGACAGCTCACCGCCGTAGGACTGGCCGAAGGCCGCTCCCCCGACGGTGGTGCCCTGCGGGGTGGTGACCGGGACGCTGACCGGCGAGCCCGAGGCGTTGGTCACGGTGACCACGCCGTTGGTCTCGCTGGCCTTCACCGATCCGGCCGTCTCGGCGGCGGCCCAGGCGGACTGCTGGCCGAGGACCTGGGCCTCGGTGGTGTCGGTCATCTGGACCAGCGGTGCCGCGGTGCTCGTCCAGGCGTCGTACTGGGTCAGCATGTTGTTGAGCAGGGTCAACAGGGTGTACCCGTTTGCCGGATCGCTGCCACCGATCAGGTTGGTCTGGTGCGCGTAGCCCACCCGGGGGTTGTTGGCCAGCACGTGGCTCAACATGATGCGGGACTCCGAGGCCAGGAGGGAGGACTCGGTGGCCGGGGTGCTGAGGCAGGTGGTGGCCGACGAGGCGTCGCAGTGCCCCGTCTCGGTGGGGTAGGTGGCATCGCCGAGCTTGGTGCCGGGGGCCACGTAGAGGGTGTTGTACTCGTTGAGCTCGTCGTTCCAGTTGGAGGCGTTGTAGTAGATGTTGGACGGGTAGCGCGGGGCCGAGGTGGCCGTCGAGGATCCCGAGGTCAGCGAGTACTGGTTGGGCTGGCGGGAGGCGTCGGTGGCGAAGGTGGTGATGCCGGTTGCGGCCAGGGCCGCT
>PLHF01000024.1 GCA_003138855.1 Acidimicrobiaceae bacterium
AGCCCCAGCTGCCGGCGGTCGCCCGGGTGGAGCTCGATCACCTTGCCACCCAGTCCGACCCGGACAGTTCCGTCGCCCCAGTCCTGCACTTCCACCGTGAACTCACCATTGGCCACGGCGAGTTTCATCCACCGTCGGCGGTAGCGAAGGTCGAGCGTCAGGCTCCGTACCTCTGTGGGGAGGAGTGGATTGAACCAGAGCACGTCGTCGCGGGTCTCGATACCCAGGTAGCAGCGCTGCAGAAGGTCCAATGTGCCGGCCATGGCGCCCAAGTGGATTCCTTCGGCCGTGGTGCCGCCCTGGGTGTCGTCCAGGTCGCTACGCAGGGCATCTTCGAAGAATGCCCACGAACGCTCACGATCGGAGCGGGCCAGGACCCAGGCATGCACGACTCGGCTGAGGGTGGATCCGTGCGAGGTCCGCCGCAGGTAATAGTCGATGGTTCGTGGGATGGCGTCGGGTTCGAAGGCATAGCCGAGCCGTTCGAAGATGGACCGTAGCTCGTCTGTGGAGAGCAGGTAAAGGAGCATGAGCACATCAGCTTGTTTGGAAGCTTTGTAGGCATTGGGTGTGTCGTCCTCGCTCTCCAAGATGCGATCGAGGCGCGAGATGTCGCCATGACGTGCCCGGTACGCCTCCCAGTCCAGCTCGGCGAGGTCCTCATACCCCTCAAACTGGCTAATGACGCCGTCACCGTGGAACACGAGACGCATCTTGCGGCTGACGTCTTCCCAGTGGGCGAGCTCGGTGTCGTCCAGCGACAGGCTTTCGCACAGCTCGCTGCGCCGGGGCTCGGGCAGGAGATCGATCAGCTCGAGCGCTCGACACAAGACCCAGACGGCCATCACGTTGGTGTAGGTGTTGTTATCCAGACCCGGGGCCACGGCTCCGAGATAGCCCTCGTGGTACTCGTCCGGGCCCATCACACCCAAGATCTCGTATCGGTCGAGTGCCGGATCGTACCGGGCGATGCTCGCCCAAAAGCGGCTGATCTCGAAGATCATCTCCGCCCCGTAGTTGACCATGAAGTCGATGTCGCCCGTCGCCTGGTAGTACTGCCAGACGTTGTAGGCGATCGCTGAGTTGATGTGCCGTTGGAGATGCGATGCGTCGGGCAACCAACGACCCGAGAGGGGATTGAGGTGTACGACCTGCGCCTCCTCCCGTCCGTTGCTGCCGCTCTGCCAGGGGTACATCGCCCCGCAGAAACCAGCCCGATGGGCGGCCCACCGCGCCTCCGGAAGTCGCCTGAAACGGTACAAGAGCAGTGACCGCACGAGCTCCGGGAGGTGCAAGCTGAGATAGGGGAAGATGAAGAGTTCGTCCCAAAAGATGTGACCTCGGTAGGCCTCGCCGTGCAGGCCCCGGGCGGGTACGCCGACGTCGAGGTCGAGGGTGTTGCGGGAGGTGGTCTGGAGCAAGTGGAAGATGTTGAGGTGCACGGCCAACCGCGTCAAGCTGCCTCCGTCGTCCACCTCGAGCGAGAAGCGTTTCCACAGATCGGCCCAGTCACGGGTGTGGGCATGGAGGAGCTCGCTGAAGCCACCGATGCGCGAGCTCCACGAGCACGCCTCGGCCAGCGGCTCGCTGATCGAGCGGTCCTTCGAAGTGAAGAGGGTGACAATTTTCTCGATGGCGATCGGCTCGAGGGCCTCAACGGCCAAGGTCAGCTCGTGAGCGATGAAGCCGGGCTCCTCCACCACCCGGCGTTCAGGGTTCGCCGGCCTCCCCGCACGAGTGATCCGGGTCCGTGCTGCTTCGGCCACCCACACGCCGGACTGACCGGTTCGGGAGCCCAGAGCAATCGTCTCGTCGTCGACCGCGTCGACCTGCACGTCAACGAGGTGGTGGTCGTCGAATTCGCCGTAGCGGGTGACGCCGGCGTTGACAACCCGGCCGTCGAGACCTGAGCGGACAGTCAGGCGTCCTGACCAATTTTCTGCGCACAACACGGTCTCGAGACCAGCAGCATGCGGGTCGGCCATGCTGACGAAACGGCGCTGTTCCACCCGCGTCACTCGCCCGGCTTTGTCTCGTACCCGCAGTGTTCGGTTCAGCACCGCTTGGCAAAGGTTGAGCTCCTGGCGGTAGTCGAGGATCTCGACGCCCTCCAGGTCGAACCACGGGTCACCACCGATCCGGAAGTTCACTGTCAGCCAGTTGGGGAGGTTGACGATGCTCTCGTTCTCGACCGTACGGCCAGCGAGCCGCGTTTGGCGGCGGTCGTACAAGCCGGCGACGTAGGTGCCGGGATAGTGGATGCTGTCGGCAACGGCCTCCGGCGCCGCACCGCGGGTAGCGAAGTAGCCATTTCCCAGCGTGCACAGTGCTTCCCGCAGCCCCTCGCGAGCGGGATCGAACCGTTCGTACCTCAGCGACCATTCGTCGTCGTCCTCCGGTTCGATGGCCGAGGCGGGCGACCGTCGCTCGCTCATGGCGATCCCTCGGAGGCGCCGATGCGCAACTCGAGATCGGCCAGGTCACTGACCACGACGTCCGCACCCTGTTCCCTCAGCGCATCGGCCTGCGAGCTTCGGTCGACCCCGATGACCAGGCAGAAGCCTCCTCGGTGACCTGCCTGGACTCCGGCGAGGGCATCCTCCACGACAGCAGCGCGAGAGGGTTCAACTGCGAGCTGCCGCGCCGCCGCAAGAAAGATGGCGGGCTCAGGCTTGCCTGGCAGCCCGAGAGCTTCGGCGTCACTTCCGTCGATAATGGCGTCGAAAAGATCCGTGATGCCTGCCGCTGCCAGAAGCATGTTGGCGTGACGGCTCGATGAGATCAACGCCGTACGGGTGCCCCGTGAACGCAAGGATCGGATGAGCGCGACCGTCGACTCGAACGGCTTCACTCCTTCCTCCATCACGGCCCGCTCGAACTCGCGGTCCTTCAGATTCCCGAGCGCACAGACAGTGTCATGCCCGGGCGGATCCGACGGCTCTCCACGTTCGAGGGTGATCCCGCGCGAGGACAGAAAGCTCTCCACGCCGTCGTAGCGTGGTTTGCCGTCGACGTAGCGGAGATAGTCCTCATCGCCGAACGGCCGGAAGGCTCCGCCGGTCCGCTCCGAACGGGCGTGGAGAAAGTCGTCAAGAACTCGTTTCCAGCAGCGTGCGTGGGTCCGGGCAGTGTCTGTAACGACGCCGTCCATATCGAAGATGACTGCATCGAGCCGCTCGATCGCGACAGTACCCTTCGTTGTCGCTTCATCCTGGGTCTGTCGGATCCCGTATTTCATCCCAGTGTGTCCCCATTCGTCCGCCTCTTGAGCTGAAACGGGGTCATCGCATCGCGGCAAAGCTGTTTCACCATGGTTCTGCTCGGCCCGTACTGCATCCGCCTGAATCGTTGTTCCAGCCGAAAAGGTGTCCGGTGAGTGCACGGGCCAATGCGTCCCGTCGGCGCATGGGCGGATCCGATTGAAGTCGACGGCAACGCGCGTGAAATCGAGTTCGTGCACCCACGCGGATCAGTGAAAAGGATTGCCGACCGGGAGCGCCCGGCGCGATCAAGATGTTGGCATGCTTCACTCAATTCGTTGATGGTTGCTTCAGCGACTCTTTGAGGATCTTGCCGGTCGCGCCCTTCGGCAGTTCGTTTCGGAACTCGACCGTCCGTGGGTACTTGTAGGCGGCGAGACGTTCCTTGACGTAATTGATGAGCTCCGCCTCGGTGGCCGTCGCCCCTTTCTTCAGCTCGACGTACGCCTTGATGTCTTCACCCAGGAGATCGTGTGGCACACCGACCACGGCCGCCTCGGCCACGCTGGGATGGCTATACAGCACCTCTTCAACCTCGCGGGGATACACGTTGTAGCCGCCCCGGATGATCAGGTCCTTCTTCCTGTCGACGATGAAGAAGAACCCGTCCTCGTCCGCCCAGCCGAGGTCGCCGGTGTGGAACCATCCACCCGCAAATGCCTCGGCCGTGGCCTCAGGGTTCTTGTAGTAGCCCTTCGGAGTGTTGACGCCGCGGACGACCACTTCCCCGACGTGCTCGGGGCCAGTCGGCAACGGCTGGCCCTGGTCGCTCCATATCTCGACCTCCACACCCCAGATCGGCTTGCCGACGCTGTAGATCTTGCGCTCTTCAGCGCTGACGTTGAACGTCGTCGTCGAGGCGGTCTCCGACATGCCATAGCCTTCGAGGATGACGAACCCGAACCTCTGCTCGAACTCGTCGATCACCTCGGCCGGAATTGCCGCGCCTCCTGAAATTCCGACCCGCAGCGATGAAAGATCGTAATCGTCGATGCGCGGGTGATTGAGCAGGGCAATGTACATGGTCGGCACACCTTCAAAGATCGTGACCCCGTCGCGCTGGATCACTTCCAGGACCTTGTCGGCGCTAAAACGTGGGACGAGCGACATTGTGGCTCCGAAGCGCACGCACACGTTGAGCTCGCTGCTCAAGCCGAACACGTGGAACAATGGAAGCACCACCATCACAATGTCGTCGGCCCGCACGCCGAAGAGTCGACCGGGCGTGTCAGCGTTCATGTACAGCTGGAAGTGGCTCAGTTCGGCGCCTTTGGGACGGCCCGTCGTCCCTGACGTGTAGATGATGACCGCCGTGTCGCCCGGCTCCGTCTCCACAAAAAATGGCCTGTCGGGTTGCTCGCCGCCGAGCAGCTCCTCGAAAGGACGTCCGACGCTCACCTCGGAGGTTCCGGGCGTGTTGACCACCCAGATGCGGTCGACGCCGACATCGGCGGCGCCC
This sequence comes from Acidimicrobiaceae bacterium, assembly GCA_003138855.1. Lineage (GTDB taxonomy): Bacteria > Actinomycetota > Acidimicrobiia > Acidimicrobiales > RAAP-2 > Bog-756. The sequence continues at coordinate 4,720 of PLHF01000024.1, forward strand.
TTGGCCGCCTCAACGGCGGTGCCCGACCAGGTGATCAGGGCCCGCGCCTCTGAGTCACGGAGGTGGTAGGCGATCTCCGGAGCTCGCAGCAGGACGTTCAGGGGAACAACGACCGAACCGGCCTTGAGGATTCCGAAATAGGCAATGAGGAACTGCGGAAGGTTCGGTAGCTGCAACCCGACGGCGTCGGCCGGCCTGATGCCCTCGCGGCGGAGACCTGTGGCGAAGCAGTCCGACAGCGCATCCAGCTCGGCATAGCTGAGTTGACCGCCGTCGAACAGCACGACTGGCTTGGTCGGGTCGACTCGTGCCGCCTCACGTAGCATGGCCGCCAGATTGAGGCTCATGGGTCCGCTCCTTTTCGCACGTGTCCCTTTCCAGGAGGCGACAGCGGGAAGTCGGTGCGGGAAACAGGTTCGGCCCTCACCCCCCCCATGGGGATCTTCTCAATCCGTTTGCTGGCCGTCAGCTTCGTCGACCCCTTGGGTCCTCATGCTAAGTCCAGCGGGGCTTCGTCACAAGAGGCGATTCTCCCCGCTCCACTGGACGATCGGACTTGTGGTCGGAGGGACCGGGCGACCACGGGTGCACTTCGTAGTGCACGAGCGCAAGGGAAGGACGATGAGCCATCAATAATGCCGCCGGTGCGGTTGGCAGGCTTCCACATGTTCAGGTGCCATCGCGTGCCCATGGTCCTCGCTCCAGAGCCCAGGCTCTGTGCGTGGTGAGGCGACCGCTGCTCGTTCACGGCGAGCACGGCGAGCGGAGAGTACTTCGTGCCGCTGGCAACCACCGAGGGCACTCCGGTCGTCAGCTACAGCCGAGGCATGCGGATCACCCGCGAAGCGGGCGGAGTCACGACGACGGTGATCGACGACGCCATGCAGCGGGCACCCGTCTTCGTG
>PLHF01000094.1 GCA_003138855.1 Acidimicrobiaceae bacterium
CCGTGTTCACCCAGAACACCGTAAGCGCCCAGACGATCACGGCAGGGAACCTCAGCGTGGTGCTGTCGGTGACCGACCCCGCTGCGACCGGCAGCGGCACGCCCAACCTGACACTCGGGCCCTTGGGGCCGACCGGGTCGTCGTTCATGACCACGCCCGAACTCATCACGATCACCAACAACGGCAACATTCCAGCGACTGAAGTCGCTCTACAACTGAGCGACCAGAACACCAACACCACGCTCCAAGGCGAGACGTGGGCATGTCTCTACAGCGACGGCAGCAGCGGCGGCGGCGGCGGCGTCTTCTTCAACGAACCCTTGACCACGGTGGAAGGGTACGGCGAGGCTGCCATCGGACATCTGACCCTCGCTCCTGGGGCCACCGACAGTTACACGGTCGTGTACTACGCAGGCCCGACCGAAAACACAGGCTGTGGCCCTGCCTATTCCGGTTATCAGGCGGTGCCCTATGGCGGGTACCCCGGCGCCTACTACAGCGCCGTGTCCTACGCAGGGGCCGCTCCGGCTCTTGGCCTGAACCTAGCGGCGACATCTCTGGCTACAGCAGCCGAGGGCGGGTCTGTCACTCCGAAGGTCACGGTCAGCTACACCGGCTGAGCGGCGTTGCCGTAGAGGGGGATCTTCGAGAGAAGACCTACCCGGTGCCACCAGCGGTGGGTAGCTGTGGCGACGCTGCCCTACGGTGATGGGGCGAACGGGCGAGCGAGGCCACCGATGTCTACGATCACCGTCACGGGTGAAACGTTCGTAGCGTCGGGCACCGGTGCCACGGCGCTCCGCCAGCCCAGGAGGGATCATGACGACGAGTTCGGTTGCTGAGGGCGGCACCCCGCACTCGACGGCACGCTCACGCCCCAAGCACGCCCACGCCAAGCGCACCCCCAAGGTCAAGCCCACACCCAACGCCAAGCGCACACCCAACGCCAAGCGCACACCCACGGCCAGGCCGGTTGGTACGGTCGTGGCCGCCGTCCTGCTGGTGGCCGTCCTGGCGGCAGTCGGGGTCGCCAGCCTCGCCCTGGTCCGGGGCACCTGGATGGTGACACCCATCCTGTCCGGCAGCATGCGTCCGGGACTGGCGGTCGGCGGCGTCGCCATCAGCGAACGCGTCCCCGTGCACAGCCTGGCCGTGCGCGATGTGATCGTGTTCCAGCGACCGGACAAGCCCTCCGAGCAGGTGGTCCACCGCATTGTCCAGCTTGCCGTGGGCAGTTCGGGCCAGCTCGTAATCAACACCCAGGGCGATGCGAACAACGTCCGAGACCCGTGGACCCTGACGATACGAGGGGACACTGCCTACCGGGTGCGCTGGTCGGTCCCCCTGATCGGCTACGTCGCCGTCGCCTTTCAGAACCACCGTGGGTTCGCCCTGCTCGGGGCCGGCATCGTCCTGATCGTGATCGCTGTCACCATGGTGACCGGCTCACGCCGACACAGCGACAGAGGTGATGAGGACTCGGAGGACTCGGAGGACTCGGAGGACTCGGAGGACTCGGACAACCCCCGTCGCGGCGCTCCGCAGACAAGCGAACTGGATACCCCGAGCGTCACCGACGCCCTCGACGGCTTCGAGACAGCAGACGACTGGCCGCTCCCACGTCGTGGCGATACGGAACGACCACCACCTGTCCCGAGTCTGGTGCCCGGCATCGGCCAAGATGGGACGCAGTGAACGACTTCCTGGTGACCTACCTCGACACCATCGACGAGCGGCTCTTGGAGTACCTCGACGAGTACGACGAACTGAGCCACTACACCGTCCGATGACTGCGGGTGTGCACGAGTGACCTGCTCCACGGTTCCGTCAGACCCGGTCACCTCATGGGGGCATGGGCAGACTGGTTCGACCTGGCCCAGGCGTTCATCGTCCCTCGCTCGCGTGAAGTGGTCGACAGCATCTCATCCTCACGGAGCGTGGCCGAAACTGGGACGTTCACGATCAGGTAGTCAGGCCGCCAACAAATAGCCATTGACAAAACGCGCCAACTGCCAGCACTATCGATAGTGGGCAGAGCGTTGAACCCTGGGCTTTAGTTGGTCGCCTGATCCAGGGTGAGCGAATGGCGAAACCGGCTCCCGTTTGGGTTGTATTGAACCGAGGGGCGTCGGTCGATGAAGCAGTACTTCGTCGAGTACAACGGACGAGGGGCATCTCTTCTTCTCGGCGCGGAGCCCGAACGTTCAAACCGACCCAATGGTGGCGGTACCGCTGGCGGTGGTGGCTCCACTCGGACCGACGGAACCTTCCCCTTCGCAGTCAGCCTGACCGGCGGTGCCGGTGGCCTGGCAGGAAGTGGCGGCACAGCCGGTCCTACGGGCACAGCCGGTAGCTGGAGCAATGCCGGTGGTGCCGGCTACGTCTCCGGCGGCGGGGCCCGCCGCTGCGGCGGTACAGCTGGCTACACCGTCCTTGTGACCTCGGTCGGGACCGGCAGCAGGGCCAGGGCGGTCGTGGCGCTGCCGGCAGCAAGGGAAGCCCTGGGTACGCCGCCCTCGCCCTCACTTGATGGGCTGGACACCTCCCTCGACGGAGGCAGCCAGCATCGACTACCCGAGCCTCATGATGCACACCAGGAGGGGACATGAACGGAGACAGGCAACCGAGGACCACACTGCACATCTGCACGCTCCCAGAACAGCCCGATGTCTTCCTGGTCGTGACGGACGACTCGGAACCCGGATCTGTACCGGTGATCCCCACAGCCATGGCAGAGTCCTACTGGGCGCACCCGCGAAGGGCCGACATGCCGGCGCTTCCTGAAGAACGCTCGACAGATCGGCTCCACGCCACCTCGGCAGGCAGGATGTCCCGTGGGGAACGACGGCACCTTGGGAGTGACCGAAGAGGCGCGCCGGGGTAAACGGGGGCTCCAAGGGACTCACCCTCTGCCGGTCCCGAGTCTGGTGCCCGGGATCGGCCAAGATGGGACCCAGTGAACGACTTCCTACTCACCTACCTGGACAGCATCGACAAGCGGCTCCTGGAGTACCTCGACGAGGACGACGAACTGAGCCTCTACACCGTCCGACGACTGCGGGTGTACACAAGTGCCCTGCTCGACGGTTCCGTCAGGCCCGGCCACCTCATGGAGGCCTGGCCCGACTGGTTCCACCTGGCCCCGGCGTTCGTGGCCGCCTACGGCACCGAGGAGGTGGAGCAGCTACAGGCCGCCGCGGTGTTCCTGCGGGCCGTCGACGAGCATGACGACGTGGCGCTCACCGACGCCGACCTGGCCTACCTGAGGGCGCTGGAGGTGCGGCTCGACATGTACCCCGAGGTGCAGCCCACCGAGGAGTAGCTGGGCACGCTCAGGCGGCAGGGAACGCTCGGTCGACCGCGTCCATCAGGTCGGCGTCGGACGGGTGCAGGTACCGGATGGTGGCGGCGATGTCGGCGTGCCCGAGTAGGCATTGGGCCACATGGATGTCCTTGCCGTGCCGGAGCAGTCTCGTGGCGTCGCTGTGTCGCCAGCGATCGGGGAAGTTCCGCCCGGCCACGTCAGCGGCGAATTTCGTGGTTCCCGAGTCGTCAAGGACGGTGATCGGTCCGGTGGGCGAGTCGGTGGCCACCACAAGGTTTGCCTTGACTCCGCCCGGCTATGGGTTGGGGTCCGAGATCGCCGGTGGGGAACCCCTGGGAAACACGTTGGGGTCTCATCGTCCGATGTCAGAGAGAACCACCCCACTCTCACGCCACGAGGGTAGGGTCGGTTTCGTTCCCCAGCGAGGGCTGGGCAGGGAGGTGAGACCCATCAGCGAAGAAGAGGACGCCGAGATAAGGACGCCGAGACGAATCGTGTGTGTGACTAGCGGGCATCATTCCCACCGACACATCGCGAATGCCCACCAACACCTCGTGAGCGTTGGGATTGGTGGGACTGCCGCAGCTCCTGGCGAGATATTGACAGTCGAGCAGATTCGGGACGCCATCGCGGCTGGAGAATCCTTCTACACGTACAGTGCCAGCACACAGAGAGTGGCGTTTGTCCACAGTGCCACTTGTCAGGTGCGTGGTTGCAATGTCGAAACCATCCGTTCCAATGGCGACGCAGTCGCTGACAACAACCTCGACAACCTGGCCCCCTGCCCCTAGATCGGCCCCTACCTCGGCCCATCCTCGAGATACAAGGGCCTGAGCCGCTTCATGAGGGGCAGAGGCTTGGGAGCGTCCCAATCCTCTGCTGGGTGGCACGTGTAGCCCAGAGCGATCGCGATGGCGTCCGCTATGAAGGGTACGACCTCCTCGGCAGTGACAACGTCGAGGGTCAACGCAATTCGGTCATCGAGGGTCAGCTCGACCTTCCCGCCATTATGGACGTCAGCCGAGAGAAAAGGCACCTGGCGGCCTTTGACAACCACGCGCCATGACTCGAAAGGGCCGACAAAGTTCACGTCAGCCACAGCTCAACGCTCCCGATCCACCTCGATTGGCATTCCTATGCATCGGCGGATCGGGGACCGAGCTTGAGGTGCAGTCATCCCCGGTTTCGGAAGCCATCTCGGTGTTGGGACAGGGCGAACTCCTCCGTTACCCACAACGCCAGACCGGGTTCGCCCACCCGTCCCCGGTGACGCCCGGTTCGAGGCCGTCGGTCAGTTCGTCTATCGGCATGGTGCACGGACTCCGTCGAGGGCGACGTCGAACTCGGCCCCGTTGAATCCCGCAGCGTTGTCCGTGGGGCAGAACACCGATGGTGCCAGACTGTATTCAGCGTTGAACACCGCCTTGTGACCTTGATAGGTGGACAGCAGCGAGCACGAGTTGTACTCGTTGCACTGTTCGGTCAGCACTGCGTCGGCCAACGGCTCCATGTCGGCGGCGTACGAGTCGCCGGTGTCGTCGGGATTCTTGATCCACCAGCCCAGACCGACGCTGTGCATGAAGTTCGCCAAGGTCGTCATGTACTGCTCCTCGATGGCCCTGGTCAGCGGGAAGCCGGTGCTCGACGTGTAGCTCTCATCGGTGTCTGTCTCCACGGCGTCGAAGCCCTTGGCAGAGCACTGCTGGACGATGCGGGCCTCGATGATGCTGACCACGGCGGCGCTACGGATGTCGAGATACCGTTCATTGGGGTAACCCGGCATCGTGCTGCCGAGGGTGGACGCCGGAAACAGCGAGTAGTCGGGTCGGTAGTTCTCGGCTGCCCCTACCTCGATGTAGCAGACCACGTGATCCCCGGCGGCGTGCAGGGCGCTGACCGTTGCTGCGGTGTTGTCGAATCCGTCGATGTCGTAGACGACCGGGTCGGGTGCCGGGGCACCGAGGTAGGTGGTGACACCCGTGCCCATGTCCGATGCATTGGTCAGGTCGAGGGGGTGGGCGAGTTCCCATTGCCAGGGTACGTTGCCGAGCGGCGGAGTCCACCAGCTCCCGCCCGAACCTCCACCAGGCGCGCCGGTCGTAGCGGCCGTAGCGGCCGTCGTGGCGGCCATCCCCACGATCGGCTCGTTGAGCCTCAATGCACCGGCCGATCCGTGGAACA
>PLHF01000025.1:0-26299 GCA_003138855.1 Acidimicrobiaceae bacterium
TATCAGCGACGGACCACTAGGCATGGCAATCAACTCGTTACCCTGCTTCCGCGACCTGATACCAATCCCAGTATATGTGGTTGCCCTGAATTGTTACCCTGCCTACAGTTTGAATGAGATTGAGCCACAGGTATCCAGAATGCGAGGTTGTGAATACGGGTGCGGAATAGGCGACCACACCGTCAAAGCCGTTCGAGATGTCAGCGCGAGCTTCGTAGCGAACATTGATCGACGCTCCATCGTCAGTGTGAATGTTGGCGACCACTCGCACGGTGCCAATCCCGCCGGGACCCGACATCCAATCGTAGTAGCACTGTCCCTGCATCTTGCCGTTCAGGCGCTCGCCATCGACCGACGCCAGCACCGGATAGTTCTCTTGGACTAAGCCGGCACCCTTCCCAACCACATTGGGCTTCTTTATCTCGCCAGCAGTTGTGCAAAGTGGAATAAGCCTGAGTTCCGCCATGTACCAAATGCTAGTGCGCCGTCTTTCTGGGTGCTCACTCATCGTGACCGTGTCAGTGACTCACCAGACGACTAGTTAGGAGCGCGTTCATGTCGGTGGTTGGTTCCTCGCCGATACACCCATTGCAGGGGTGTGGCAGAAGTGCCGGTCAGTGGCAGTTCGCGGTCGGCAAGCTGTGGGTGCCGTAAACGTCATCCGGACCCTCGACCTGGACTTCCGCTGGGGCGATCTCGGTGACGAAGATGGAGCATGGCGCTCTCCTTTCTCTATTTTGGCTTCGTCCGCATGCTCCAGCTGGTCCGTCCCTCCCGTAGTGAGCAGCAGGACCTGGCCATCGAGATCGTCATGCTCCGTCACGTGGTCACCGTCCTGCGCCGCCACGTGGACCGTCCAGCCCTGCAGCCAGCGGATCGAGCAGTGCTCGCTGGACTGAGCCGGCTTCTGTCGGCTGCTCACCGGAGACGCTTCTTCGTGCAGCCGGAGACCCTGCTGTGCTGGCATCGAGACCTGGTGCGGCGGAAATGGACCTACTCGCACGGCCGGTCTGGGCGACCGGCTGTTCCCGTTGGCACGGTCTCTCTGGTCCTCCGCCTGGCCAGAGAGAACCCGACCTGGGGCTATCGACGGATCCACGGGGAGTTGGCCACGATGGGCGTTCGGCTCGCCCCTTCGAGCGTGTGGGAGATTCTGCGCCGTCACGGCATCGAGCCTGCTCCGAGGCGTTCTGGCCCGACCTGGGTGCAGTTCAAGCGTGTCCAGGCAGAGACCATGCTGGCCTGCGACTTCTTCACCGTTGACACGGTGCTGCTCAGACGCCTCTCTGTGCCGTTCTTCATCGAGCTCGACACCCGTTGGGTCTATTTCTCCGGCATCACCTCCAATCCGGTGGAGGAGTGGTTCACCCAACAGGCCCGGAACCTGAGCTTCGACCTTGCGGGCCGAGCTCAGTCAGTCAAGTTCCTCATCCAGGACAGGGATACCAAGTTCACGAAGAGATTCGACGAGGTGTTCCGCACCGAGGACATCAGAGTCATCAAGACCCCCGTTCGATCTCCACGAGCGAATGCATTCGCCGAGCGGTTTGCCGGGACCGTCCGTCGAGAGTGCACCGACCGCCTCCTCATCTTCGGGCGCAAGCATCTCGAGCAGGTAGTGACCGAGTACATTGTTCACTACAACGACCACCGCCCGCACCGTGCCGTCGGCCAGCGGGCACCGAGAACATCGAAGGTCGAGCCAGACCGGGTCGATCAGCCCGATCTGACACAGCTACGTCGAAATGAGGTCCTCGGCGGCCTCATTCACGAGTACCGCCTCGTTGCATGACCTGGTCGGATGAGTTCTCGGCACGCACAGGTCATCGGCGGGATGACGATCACGCTCGGGATCCACGAGGCGCGGGATCCGGAGCACCTTCGCCGGTCGTGACCCGACCGTCCGGACCCGGGGTCGACGGCCCGGCAACCGGCTGAGCGGCGAGCGGCCGGGCGTTCAGCCCGCCGCCCCGCTGTCCCCGCGGCGACGGCCCCGGATCAACAGGAGCACCACGCCGAGCAGTGCGAGCACGGCGACGGCCAGGGCGGCGACGGCGAGCGCCTCCGTCGTACCCGACGAGCCCGATGTGGTGGTCGCGACCGAGGCCGGCGTCGGGTTGGTCAGGGTCAGGATCGGTGCCGGCGTGGCCGGATCGGGGTAGACCGGGGTGGCCACCTGGATCCAGCGGACCACCTCGCCTGACGAGTACGTCTGGAGCGACTTGAAGATGATCTGGCCGGCCTGGCCCGGGAGCTGGCCGACGGAGATGGCGAAGTCCTGGTACTGGCCGGGGGCGATGCCCCCCGCCGCGGCCGTCCAGGCGATGTCGGTGACCACCTGGTCGACCGGCCCGTCATCTGTCTGGACGGGCGTGCTCAGGGTCCGCGTGCCGACCATGGCCGTCCAACCGGGGACGGGTAGCACGTCGACCGTCAGGAGCGGCAGGTTGGCCGGCAAGTAGACCTGGAGTTCGACGGTGTTGGCGTCGTCCCGCTCGTTGGGCACCCGGAAGGTGAGCTCGATGTCGCTGCTGCCGGCCGGCGTCGTGTCCGGGTGCACGGTCACGTGGGCCCAGGCGGGTCCGGCGGACAGGACCGTGAGCATCAGCACGGCCGCTGCTCCCAGGACGGCGATCCGGCTGCAGCGTCTGAGGTGTGTCACGGCGGTTCGGTTTCCTTCGGGCGGTTCCGACGGGTTCGGGAGGCGGAGGGCGGATAGGGCACGGCTGTCAGTGCACGGGGAAGGTGACCGGCACCACCTGCTCGTCGATGGCGTCGGTCCGGACGGTGATCGTGAGGGTCCAGGTCCCCGCGACGGGGATGTCCACATCGGTGGCGTAGTAGTGGCCGGGGCCCCCGATGGTAAGCGGGATGTCCAGGGGACCGAGGTCCTGGGCGGGCAGGCTCAGGGTGGCGTCGAGCTCGGGGATCGCCTTCGGTGTCCCGATGCTGCTCAGCACGTAGATGTGTACCTGGTTGCCGGTGCCGACCCGGGCCGGGTCGACGATGGCGTTCACCTGGACCCCGAGCGTGGTGAAGGACGTCGAGAACGGGAGGGCGGCCGCCTGCTTGGCGGGCACGGCGTTGACCAGCAGGGCGGTGACGGCGAGCACGGCGAGGGCGATGCCGATCTCGGCCAGGACGGACCGCCGCAACCGGCTGGACCGGACCGGACCGGGCGCCGCCCCGCCGACCTTCGGGGCGGGACGCCGGACCCGGAGGCGCACGCCCCAACCGCCGTGCACGATGCGCCGGCTGAGGGCACCCACGCCGATCAGGCCGATCACCAGGAGGATCTTCACCACCAGGGTCCGCCCGTAGGTGGTGTGGACGAGGGCGTAGAGGCTGCCCACCTGCCGGATCGACTGGACCGTCCCGGTCGCCACGACGACGACGACCGCGGCGAAGGCGCAGGCCGACACCGTGCGGGTGACGGCGGCCGCGTCCTCGGGACGGTCGGCCTCGTCCGGCCGCCCGAGAAGGAACGTGGCGAGGAGGGCGAGGCCGCCCAGCCAGACGGCGGCCGCGGCCAGGTGGGTAACGTCGAGGGCGAGCCCGAGCGCCGGCTGGCCCCCCTTCGAGGCATGGCCGGCCAGGCCGGGGGTGCTGAGCAGCCCCAGTCCGAGGACGGCGCCGGCCGGGATCACCCACGCCCACCGCCGAGGCCCCCGGCCGAGGCGGCCCTGGATCCCGAGCAGCACCGGGACGAACGCCACCAGCAGCACGAGCCGCAGGAGCTCGATCCGGCCGAAGCGCGTGTGCACGACGCCGTCGGCCAGCGATGGCCGGACGATGTCGGTGAGGGGCAGCGCCGCTGCGTAGACCCCCTGGATGGCGATGCCGAGCACCGTCGCCACCGCCAGCACCCACCACGACGCCCACAGGACCCGTCCGACCCGGCGGCCGTCGCCGCCCGGCCGCCAGGCCAGCATGACGGCGACGGCCAGTCCCACCAGGAAGAGCAGCCCGGCGAAGGCGGCGAAGCGGATGAGCCAGTAGAGGACGCCCACGGTCGTGCTGCCGGACTGGTCGGCCAGCGCGGTCGCCTCGGCGCTCGCCCTGGCCGCCCCGCTGGCCGTGCCCACGGAGAAGACGAAGGCCCCGTGCACCGGGTGGGAGTCCGCCGAGATCACCCGCCAGGCGACGACGTACGTACCCCGGGGCAGGTGGGCCGGCAGCGAGATGGCCACCGCGTGGCTGTCCCCGTCCGGGTGGTGGGTGCCCCCGCTGTCGACCCGCCTGCCGTCGGGCCCGAGGACGCGGAGTGAGCCGAAGTCGATCTCCACCGGCTCGCCGAAGTGGAGGACCACCTGGGTCGGGGCCACCAGCACCACCGAGCCCTGCACCGGGTCGGTGGACTCCAGCTGGGCATGGGCACCGGCCGGGACGGCGGTGGTGACGAGCAGCACGGCGACGCCGACCGGTGCGGCCAGAAGCCGGAGCAGCCGTCTTACGGGGCGGCCGGCGGGACAGGCGTACGGGGGCCACGGGCGTGGGAGGCGTCGGCGCGATGACCGGCCGGCCGAGCTCGGGTCAACCACGCCCAAGGCTCGCACAGGTGGGCGGAAGGTGCGACCCTCGGCTGTCTCCGGGCCGGCGTCCGGGTCCGGTCAGCCGGCGCCGTAGTAGGGGGCGCCGAAGCTGAGGATGCCCCCGTCGCCGGCCACCGGCCAGTACCCGCCGGTGGCCGGATCGGCGGCGATCTGGTCGCCCACGGTGGCCGCCCCGGCGCCCCGGACGCCCAGGGAGAGCGGAAGGACGGCCAGCGCCAGCAGTAGGAGGACGGCCCCGACCGCCTTCGCCAGGATCCCCGGGCCCGGGCGCCGAGCACGCCTCGATCGCCTCGGGACCGGACGGGGCGGCTCCATGCGCCCCATTATCGGCACAGGCGTGGGGGAACTTGAGGGATTTCCTTGCGGACGATCGGGATTGGACGCCGCCCGACCCACTGCTCCAGGGTTGGGCCATGAGCGAATCCCGAGGTGTGATCGTGGTGACCGGAGCGGGCGGTATGGGCTCCGCGATCGCCCGCCGGATCGGCACCGGCTCGACCGTCGTGCTGGCCGACTTCAACCAGCAGCTGCTGGAGGCCGAGGCCCGCAACCTCGTGCAGACCGGCTACGACGTGGTGAGCCACGCCGTCGACGTCTCCGACAAGGACTCGGTCGATGCGCTGGCCCGGGAGGCCGCCGACCGGGGCCCGGTGACCGCCGTGGTCCACACCGCCGGGCTCTCGCCCGTGCAGGCGCCGGTCGACGCCATCCTCCGGGTGGACCTCCTCGGGGCGGCACTCATGCTCGACGCCTTCGGCGCAGTCGTCAGTACCGGCGGCGCCGGCGTGTTCATCTCGTCGATGGCCGGGACGATGACGCCCCTCCCGCCCGACGTCGAGTTCCGCCTGGCCACCACGCCGACGGATCAGCTCCTGGACCTCGCCGACCTCGGACCCGACGCGGTACCGGACTCCGCCACCGCCTACGGCGTGGCCAAGCGCGCCAACCAGGTCCGGGTCCGGGCGGCCTCGATCGCCTGGGGGCGCCGCGGCGCCCGGGTCAACTCCATCTCGCCGGGGATCATCTCCACCCCGATGGGCGCCTCGGAGCTCGAGGGCCCGAGCGGCGACATGATGCGGGTGATGATCGCCGGGAGCGGGACCGGCCGGATCGGCACGCCGGAGGACATCGCCGGGGTCGTGGACTTCCTCCTCGGCCGCGACGCCGGTTTCATCACCGGGACCGACCTGCTGGTCGACGGCGGGGTCGTCGCCTCGCTCCAGGCCCCGCCCTCCTGACCGCGTCGTCAGGCCAGGCGCTTCGCCTCGGCCAGTCCCTTGGCGCTGTAGACCGCCGTCGGGAAGACGGCGTCCCAGGCGTCACGCACCCCGCGGAAGTCCTCACTGGGCCCGTAGGCGGCACGGGCGGCGGCCACCACGTCGTCCCGGCGGGCGGCACGGTCCTTCCTCGACGATCCCGACCAGGACAATGCGCTCATCCTGGTGTCGGTGCTGGTGGACAGCCGCGCCGTGTGGGGGCAGGAGGCGGAGCCGCTGATCGCCGAGACGTTCCGGCTCGCCCGGGCGCGTCCGAGGCTGTTGCGCCTGCTGGCCGAGTTCGCCATCGCCCACCGGCCGCCGACCGGCTTCCTGCGCGGCCTGGTCGTCGAGTTCTCGGGCGAGCACCGCAGGCGGCTCGATCTCAAGACCGGGGGGATCGTGCCGATCGCCGACATCGCCCGGTGGGCGGGCCTGGCCGCCGGGGTCACGTGCGCCTCGACCACCGCACGCCTGGTGGCGGCCGGCGAGGCCGGGATGCTGACCGCCTTCGATGCACTCACCTTCCAGGAGGCCTTCGAACTGGTGTGCCAGCTGCGCCTCGACCATCAGGTCGCCCAGCTCCAGGCGGGCGTCGAGCCCGACGACTTCCTCGCTCCCAGCGAGTTGAACCCCCTGACCCGGAGCTATCTGAAGGAGGCCTTCCGCGCCGTGGCGTCGGTGCAGCGCCACATCTCGACCGATCTCGCCCTCACCCTCCGGTGACGTTCCCGTTCCGAGCCCGGACGGCCGGGTCGGCCGCTGCGACGGGCTACGGCCATGGGCCAGTCGCCCGGGGGCGGACCCCCTGGCGCCCGAGGCGTCGGTGGTCGTCCACGGGATCCGCACGGTGGACCTGGCCGATGCCCCGCCGCTCCACGAGGCGATCAAGCCGCTCGTCGACATCCTGGCCGGGCGCGTGCTGGTTGCACACGCCGCCCGGATCGAGCGGTCGTTCCTCACCCCGGTCCTCCGCCGGCACGGGGTGCGGCTGCGCGGGCCCATCCTCGACACCCGCGACCTCGGCGAGCTGCTGGCGCTCGAACGGGGGGTGCCCTCGGCCGCCGCGTCGCTGAGCGAGCTCGCCCGCAGCCTCGGCCTCCCCCGTCCGCCGGCCGCACCATGCGCTGGGGGACGCGCTCACCACCGCCCAGGTGTTCATCGCCCTCGCCACCCACCTCGACGAGTTCGCGCCCCAGACGGTGCGGTCGCTGGCCGTTGCGAGGAAGCGGACACGGACGTTCCGGATGTACCCGGGGGGAGCCGGGTAGGCAGGCGGAGTAGCCTCGTCCCGACAGCCGGGCTGCTCGATGCACCCCTACGAAAGGACCATCCGATGGACCTGAAGGGCTCGATCACCTACGACGCAACGGTGAACGCCGTGATCACCATGCTCCGCGACCCGGAGGTCACCCGCGAGCTGTACGAGAGCCTGGGCCACCGGGACGTAGAGGTCCTCGAGTGCGGGGAGGACGACGGCGTCCTCCGCATCCGGTCGTCACAGGTCGTCGACGTCGACCTGCCCGGCTTCGCCAAGCGGGTGCTCAAGCCGACCAACACGATGGTCCAGACCGACGAGTGGCGGAAGGGTGCCAAGGGCGCATGGGACGGCACGTTCGATGTGGAGGTCAAGGGTGCGCCCATCCACATCTCGGGGACGATGCGCCTCGCCCCCGCGGGGAAGAAGTGCAAGCACGAGATCGACATCGACGTCAACGTCAAGCTCCCCCTCGTCGGAGGCAGGATCGCAGAGTGGGCCGGCAAGGGCGAAGTGCAGCAGACCCTCGACGGGCAGTTCGCCTTCTACAAGGGCTGGCTGGCCGAGCACAGCCAGGCCTAAGCGCCCCGGCACACGCGACGGGGCCGGCATGCCCCGGTCCTTCTGCTCAAGGATCTGCGGATGGAGATCCCGGCGACCCTGTACACGAAGAGCGGCGGCACGAACCTCGCGTACCAGATCTTCGGATCCGGCCCGCCCGTGATCTCCTCCTCGGCGACGACCGTGCGTTCGTGGACAGGGGGGAGTTCGAACTGAAGGGCATCGAGGGGGTCTGTCGCCTGTACTCGGTGAACGGGTGACCGGGGGGATCCGTCCGGAGGCGGGCTCCCACCTCCGGTGCGGCTACGGCAGGATCAGGTGCGTGTCGCCGAACTCGTGCTACAGGAAGCCCGGGCTGCGCATCTCGAGTAGCTGCGGGAGGAACTCCCGACGGCCCTCGGTAGGCTCCGACGCATGGTAGAGCGAGCTGCCGATGCGTCCGGGAACCCGAGGAGACGAGTCGTGACCGACACCACCGCCAGAGCTGTGCTCTTCGACCGCTACGGGGACCGCAGCGTGCTGTACGTCGCCGACGTTCCCATGCCGGTCCCGTCCGAGGGCGAGGTGCTGGTCGAGGTGCGCGCCGCCGGGATCAACCCCGGCGAGGCCGGCATCCGCGGGGGCGCCCTCCACGAGCGGTTCCCGGCCACCTTCCCTTCCGGCGAGGGAAGCGACCTGGCCGGAGTCGTCGTCGGCCTCGGCGCGGGTGTGAGCGAGTTCGCGGTCGGCGACGAGGTACTGGGGTTCTCGTGGAAGCGCTCGAGCCACGCCACCCACACGACCGTTCCCGTCGGCCAGCTGATCCGGAAGCCGGCATCCCTCCCGTGGGAGATTGCCGGGTCGCTCTACGTCGCGGGATGCACCGCCTATGCGGCGGTCCGTGCCGTCGCCCCGCAGGCGGGCGAGACGATCGCCGTCTCGGCGCCGGCCGGTGGCGTCGGCAGCATCGTCGTGCAGCTGCTCACCCGAAAGGACGTGCACGTCCTCGGTATCGCCTCTGCTGCCAACGACTCGTGGCTCAGCGCCCACGGCGCGACCCCTGTCCACTACGGCGACGGGCTGGTCGACCGGCTGCATGCCGCCGCACCCGACGGCATCGACGCCTTCATCGACCTCTACGGGGAGGAGTACGTGCAGCTGGCGGCGGACCTCGGCATCCCGCGTGACCGCATCGAGACGATCATCGCCTTCGCCAAGGCCGAAGAGCTCGGCACCAAGGCCGACGGCAGCGCCACCGCCTCCAACACCGACGTCCTGGCGGAGATCGCCACCCTCGTCGCCGGCGGGGAGGTCGAGATCCCCATCGCAGCCCGGTACGGGCTCGACCAGGTCCAGGACGCCTTCGCTGAGCTCGAACAGCGTCACACCAGGGGCAAGATCGTCCTGATCCCGTAGGAGCGTCGTCTGCAGTCGCCGCCGAGGTCTGTGCAGGCGATCAGCTCCTCGTGACCTGGTGCCCGGCGCGATCGACCGCGACGCAGGATGACGGACGCGCGCACGAGATAGCCGTCAGGCCCGCGATGTCGACGCTCGTCGACGATGACCACGACGAGCCGTCATACGTTGCGGCGCCCCCGGCACCGTCGACGGCGACACAGAACGTCGGGCTTGCGCAGGATACGGCGGTGAAAGCGGTCTGGGCGATCTTGGAAGGCGTCGTCCACCCCTTTGCGGTGCTGAAGGTGACCGCCTGGCCGCTTGCGTCGACGGCTTCACAGAACCCCGGGCCGCTGCACGACACGCCGGTCAGGCCTGTGGAGTCGATCTTCTGTGGTGCCGACCATCCGTCCCCGGCGTCGCTGAGTGCACGCCCGGCGCTGTCGACAGCCACGCAGAACGTCGAGCTGGTGCACGACACTGCCGTCAGGCTCGAGCTGTCGATGCTGACCGGCGAGGACCATGTGGACCCGTCGAACATCAAGACGTGTCCGGTGTCGTCGACGGCCACGCACGAGGTCGAGCTCGAGCACGACACCGCGTTGAGGCTGACGGTATCGATGGCCGCCGGCGCCGACCAGCTGCTCCCGTCATAGCTCAGCGCGAGGCCGGCGTCGTCGACGGCGATGCAGTTGGACGGGCTCGCGCACGACACGGCGGTGAGGTAGCCCACCGGCTGGTCGATCCTGACCGGTGCGGCCCAGGCGCCGCTGGTCATCTCGAGGGCGTTCCCCGTGACGTCGGCGGCCGCGCAGGTCCCCGACGTCGGACACGAGACCCCCGAGAGGCTGCTGGCATCGATCCTCGACGGCGCCGACCAGGTGGAACCGTTGTAGGTCAGCGCGTTGCCGACGCTGTCGACGCTTGTGCAGTGCGAGGTGTCAGGGCAACTCACCGACGGCATGTCGTAGTAGGAGTCGACCTTCTCCGGTGCCGTCCAGCCGCTCGGACCGCGGTAGCGAAGCGCGTTGCCTCTGACATCGACCGTCACGCAGAAGGTCGAGTCGTGGCACGACACCGAGACCATCTCGTTCGTGCCATCGATCTTGGTCGGCTTCGACCAGCCGGTCCCGTCGTAGGCCATGGCATTGCCGTGCACGTCGACCGCCACGCAGAAGGTCGTGCTCGGACACGAGACGGACCGGAGTTCGCTGGTGTCGATACTGGTGGCCGACCAGGTGCCGTTGGCGTAGGAGACGGCGTAGTTGGCGCTGTCCACGCCGACGCAGACCGCCGGGCTCGCGCACGACACCGAGTAGAAGGCACCGTAGGGATCGACCTTCACGGGGGAAGACCATGCGGAGCCGTCGAAGGTGAACGCATTGCCGCTGACGTCGACCGCCAGGCAGAAGGTCGCGCTCGGGCACGAGACCGAGACCAGTCCGCCGGTGGGCTCGAGTGAGGTGGGCGCCGACCAGGACCGGCCGTCGTACGTCAGGGCGTCGCCATAGCCGCTGATCGCCATGCAGAACGTCGAAGTCGGGCACGAGACCGAGAGGAGGTTGCCCTTGGGGTCGATCCGTTCGGGCGCCGACCACGTGGTGCCGTCGTAGATCAGCGCGTTGCCCGGTTCGTCGACGGCGGCGCAGAACGTCGAGGTCGGGCACGACACCGATGCGAAGTAGCTCGCCGAGTCGATGCTGACCGGCGACGACCACTGCGATCCGGTGAAGGTCAGCGCCTTACCGCGGAAGTCGACGGCGGCGCAGAAGCTGGCGCTGGCACAGGACACAGCGCTGATGACGTAGTACGAGTCGATCTTGACAACCTTGGTCCAGCCGCCGGACGCCGAGTAGGTGGCCGCGTTGCCGTACGCGTCCACCGCACCGCAGAACGCTGTCGTCGGGCAGGACACGGACTCGATGTCACCGTACTGGTCGATGGCGGAGGGGGCCGACCACCCCGACGGGCCGGTGTAGGTGAGGGCATTGCCGGCGACGTCCACCGCCACGCAGAACGTCGACGTCGGGCAGGAGACGGCGTTGAGACCCGAACTCGGATCCACCTTGTCGGGCTTCGACCATCCTGACGCGCCGTAGGTGAGGGCGTTGCCGGCGACGTCGACCGCCACGCAGAACGTCGACGTCGGGCACGACACGGAGCGGAGGACGTTCTGGTCGATGGCGTCCGGCGACGACCACGAGCTGTCGCTGAGGCGGACGGCGTTCCCGGAGTCGTCGACCGCCATGCAGAACGTCGACGTCGGGCACGACACCGCGCCGAGGAACTGGTTGGCATCGATGCTCTCCGGCGAGGACCATGTGGAGCCCTGGCCGACGATCGCATGGCCGGTACCGTCCACTGCCACGCAGTGCGTCGACGAGGAACAGGACACGGCCGTCAGGTAGTGACGGGACGCCGCCTCGATCGGGCCGTGCCAACCGGTGCTGTCGTACTTCAGGACGTTGCCGACGTTGTCCAGCGCCGTGCAGTCGGAGCCCCCGGTGCAGGCGATGGCGACGAGGTTGCCCTGTGGGGGATCGATGCTCACCGCTGACGACCAGTGCGAGGAAGGGGGCGCCGCCGTTTGCGAACTGCAGGCTGCGGCGACGATCGCAACAAGGACCGTGGCGGCGAGGGCGACGGCACGCACGGACGTCACAGGCCTTCGGTCGCCACGACTCCGCTGGCTCGGCCGTCCCGTCATCGATCGCGCTCCTCAGTTCCCCCGTGGCACGTCCATTTGCAGCAGCACCTCTCGATGCGGCGTCCGTCTGCCGTGGGTCGAGCCAGGTACATCAGCCTTGTCGCTTTTCGATGCTGAGGACTAGAGGCGTTGGTCCCAACGGGTTTCGGACCGGCCAGGTGCTACCTGTTGGGCTGCCGACTGTTTCGACAACGGGGATGAGGCGGTCCGGCGGCCTTCAGCGGCAGGTGTGGAGAGACGCTTTCCTCAGTAGAGTCGGTGGCATCTGGAGAGTCCTGGCGGAAGGAGTCGCCAATGTCATGTGTCCGTGTTCATCGCCTGTCGGTCTCGCTGGACGGCTACGCCTCCGGCGAAGGGCAGCGCCTCGACGCGCCGTTCGGGCACGCCGGGGGCCGACTTCTGGCATGGTTCGATACCACCCGAACCTTCCGCCAGATCCACGCTGACACCTTCGCGAGCCGGTGGGTGCCCGATGTCGGGGCGGACATCATGGGCCGCAACATGTTCGGGCCTCAGCGCGGCTCGTGGGAGGATCTGAACTGGAAGGGGTGGTGGGGCGACAATCCGCCCTACCAGAACCCGNNCCGCCGGCGAGCCACCATGACAGCATTGTGCGCTGGCCTGTCGGTGGCCGTGGACTGCAGCGACTCCATCTCATCGTAGGACGCGTACCCGGTTCCGACTGGCGTCGGAGTCATCGCGCCCTGACGACTTGGAACGCTTGGGTGGGGCAGCGCTGCTCCGACTCACCCAGGGGCAGGCGAGCAGCTCGGCCCGCCTCAGTGGCTCGGTGACCTGCGATCCCTGACCATGACTGGCGGGAATTCGGCAGCGTCACACGGACGAGGCAGTATTCCATGGTGATCGTTCTCCACGCCGTGTGGCTGGCCTCTTTCGGACGTCTCGCCGTGTGGGCGGAGGACGGTGGCCGGCCTCGAACCGCTCCGGCCCGTCGTGGGCGCCCGCCCCGGCGACCACGCCCGAGACCCCATCCCTTTGCCCTCGACGCCGACGGCATCCGACTCGCTGTCACCGAGCTCGGAGGGCTGGTGATCGGAAGCCCGGTCGGGATGGGCGAGATGGAGCTCATGCTCCGGCTGCCCGACGCGGTCGGAGGGCCAGTCGCCTCCCCGTGGCTCGAGGACGAGCCCACCGACCCGCTGTCCGATTCCTCGGCCTCACCGGAGCCTCTCCCAGTGTGGACAGTCCCGGGCCTTGTCCTCGAGTGGCCGGATGCCTGGCACGTCCTCTCGACGTTGGTGGCAGCGGCAGGCGACCCCATGGGCCTCTCGACCGCCGACCCGTCCGGCATCGCCCTCGCCGCCGACTTCCGATTCGCCGCACGGGCGGCGGAGATGATCCTGGAGTTGACCACCCGAGGACGTGTGCTCCCTTCTCTCGAGCTCGCCACCGACGGATGGCGGGCCCGCTGGCGCCCGCTCATCGACGGGCCTGACCGCGGTCGGATCGAGGCGCTCTTGTGGTCGCTTCCCGCGGCGTTCCTGGCCGCGGGCGCGACTTCTGAGGGGCAGGATCCCGCTGATGGCGACCCGGAGCCGGAGACACCAGACGAGGCCCTCCGCTCCCTCATGTGGGGCTTCACCGATGCGCTGGCCCGGCAGTTCGCGCCCGATCGGCCGCCTGCCGCCCGAGGACGCCGGCTGAGGAAAGCGGGTTCCGTCGACGCGTGGCTGGCCGCCCTGGTCTCGCCCGATGGAGCCGTGGAGGCCGATGGCGACGAGCTCGCCGTGCTCGCCGGGAAACTCGATGCCTGGCAGGCCACGGCGACCGCGCTCGCCGAACCGGTGCGAACCTGCTTCCGGATCATCCCTCCTGCCGACGACGCGGAAGACCGCCCTGGAGAAGGGGACGGTGGTCCCGAGCAGCGGGGGCGGCGCCGTCCGAAGGGTCAGCCCGAACGCATCGACGAATGGCGGATCGAGTTCGCCCTGCAGGCAGTGGACGACCCGAGCCTGCTCGTCTCCGCCGCCACCGTGTGGACCGACGGCCCTGAGCTCACCGCCCTGGAGCGCCACGTGGCGCACCCTGATGAGCATCTCCTCCGTGGCCTGGGCCGGGCCGCTCGGCTCGTGCCCTCACTCGGCCCGGCGCTGGCCGAGATGGCACCCTGCGACCAGACAACCGATGCCACCGGCATCCTGGCATTCCTCCGCGACGGTGCCCCGGTTCTGGAGGAGGCCGGATTCGGGGTGATGGCGCCACCGTGGTGGCGTTCCTCGAGAGTACGCCTGGCCCTTCGGCTCAAGGCTCGGACCAACTCGAAGATCGCGGCCTCGACAGGCACCATCGGGCTCGAAGGCCTTTGTGACATCCGGTGGGAGGCGGTGCTCGGGGACGACAAGCTCGGGCTTGTCGAACTACGTCAACTTGCGCGCCTCAAGCAGCCTCTCGTCCGGCTGCGCGGTCAGTGGGTGGAGCTGCACGAAGAGGATCTCGCCGCCGCCATCACCGCGGTCGCAAAGAAGGGAGCGACCGCGGAACAGATGTCGGCCGGCGAGGTTCTGCGCACGGCCCTCGGGCTCGAGCAGGCCACAGGTGGCCTGCCGGTGGCCGCGGTCGAGGCGGACGGGTGGCTCGGGGACCTTCTCGCCGGTGCCGACGACCGACACCTACGGTCGATTCCGACGCCCGACGGCTTTGCCGGCGAGTTGCGCCCCTACCAGGAGCGCGGGCTCGGGTGGCTCGCCTTCCTCGGTGACCTCGGCCTCGGGGCATGCCTCGCCGACGACATGGGGCTCGGGAAGACGGCCCAGCTCCTCGCACTGCTGGTCGACGAGCGCGCCCGTGGTGCCGAGGCGCCGGCGCTCCGGGGGGCCACGGCCGCTGCGAAGCGGCGGACCGCCGCGCCGGCACTGGGCCCGACACTCGTGCTGTGCCCCATGTCGCTGGTCGGCAACTGGCAGCGCGAGGCCGCCCGCTTCGCTCCGAAGCTGTCGGTCTACGTCCATCACGGACCGGACCGGCTCGACGGCAAGGCCTTCACCCGCCACGCCGGCACGGCGGACCTGGTGCTGTCGACCTACGGGCTGGCCGCCCGTGACCAGCAGCTGCTGGCGACGGTGCCGTGGCGACGGATGGTCCTCGACGAGGCACAGCAGATCAAGAACAGCGCGGCCCGGACCACCCAGAGCGTCCGGGCGATCCCTGCCGAACGGCGGATCGCCATGACCGGCACGCCGGTGGAGAACCGCCTGTCCGAGCTCTGGTCGATCATGCACTTCCTCAATCCGGGCATGCTGGGCTCGGAGAAGACCTTCCGAGAGCGGTTCGCCCTCCCCATCGAGCGCGACGGTGACGACGAGGCCGCAGCCCGTCTCCGCCGGATCACCGGCCCGTTCGTGCTCCGCCGCCTCAAGACCGACCGGTCGATCATCGCCGACCTGCCTGACAAGCTCGAGATGAAGGAGTTCTGCAACCTGACCCGCGAGCAGGCCACCCTCTATCAGGCCGTCGTCGACGACATGTTGGCCCGGATCGCCGAGGCCGAGGGCATCGAACGCCGTGGGCTGGTCCTGGCCACGATGATGAAGCTCAAGCAGGTGTGCAACCACCCGGCGCACTTCCTGGCCGACGGCTCGTCGATCGCGGGTCGGTCGGGCAAGGTGTCACGGCTCGTCGAGGTGCTCGAGGAGGCAGTGGCCGAAGGCGACCGTTCTCTCGTCTTCACCCAGTTCACGCAGATGGGGGACATGCTGGAGCGGCACCTGCGCAACCGGCTGGGCTGCGACGTGCTGTGGCTCCACGGTGGGGTGTCGAAGAAGGCGCGGGATGCGATGGTCGAGCAGTTCCAGGGTGCCGAGGGCGCGCCGGTGTTCCTGCTGTCGCTGAAGGCCGGCGGCACCGGCCTGAACCTGACGGCGGCGACCAACGTCGTGCACTTCGACCGGTGGTGGAACCCGGCCGTGGAGGACCAGGCGACCGACCGGGCCTTCCGCATCGGCCAGAATCACAATGTGCAGGTGCGGAAGTTCGTGTGCGGGGGGACCCTCGAGGAACGGATCGACGCCATGATCGAAGCGAAGCGCGCCCTGGCCGACCGGATCGTAGGTTCCGGTGAAGGCTGGATCACCGAGCTGTCCACCGAACAGCTCCGCGAGGTCGTCGCCCTGTCGGCCGACGCCGTGGGGGAGGACTGATGCCGCCCCGCCGCCCGGCCTCCCGTCGTCCCATGGGCCGGTCCGGGCGACCTGCCGACGGGTGGTGGCCTCCTCCCTCGACGCCCATCGCCGTCGAGGGCGGCCTGCAGGCTCGTAGTCAACGGGGGCGGATGGGTGACACCTGGTGGTCGCAGCACTTCATTGCCGTGCTCGAGACCTTCGGCATCGGCAGCCGTCTCCAACGCGGCAAGCGGTATGCCCGAACCGGCCAGGTGCTCACCATGGAGGTCACCGCCGGTCAGGTGAAGGCCTCGGTGCAGGGTTCGCGGGCCAAGCCCTACCGGGTGTTCATCGAGACTGATGTACTCACCGCGGCCGAGTGGGAGGCGATCGAGTCAGCCATGGCGTCGAGCGCGGTCTTCGCGGCCAGGTTGTTGGCCGACGAGATGCCCGAGGAGATCGAGGAGGCGTTCGCCGACTCGTCGACGTCGCTGTTCCCGGCTTCGGCAGACGAGCTCGACTCGGCCTGCTCGTGCCCGGACTGGGAGAACCCGTGCAAGCACATCGCCGCGGTCTACTACCTCCTGGCCGAGGCCTTCGACAGCGACCCGTTCCTCATCTTCGCCTGGCGGGGCCGAACCAAAGAGGAATTGCTCACTGGCCTGCGGGCCCGCCGGCGTGGATCGGACTCGAACGACGCCCCCGAATCGCGTGCTGTGGCCAAGACTGCCGGCAACGGACCGTTCGGCTGGCCGGTGGCTGATTCCGAGCGCATCGCCGCAAGGCAGGGAGCCGACTCGATGTTCACATGGGGAGCTGACGCCGATCTTGCGGGCATCGAGACCCGACCTCGCCTGGCCGTCGCCTCCGATCTGGTCCTCCGCCAGCTCGACCCCACACCGCTCGCCACCGACGGGGTACGGATCACCGAGGAGCTCCGTGGGCTCTACGAGGCGATCACTGCCGGTGCCGCGGCCCTGGCCCTCGACGAGGAGTCGGAGTAGTGCACCGTTGTGAGCCGGTCGGCCCCTTGGCTCACCTCGCCAACGGCTCCAACCGCTCAATTCTTTCAGCCGAGGCCTCACCGGCCCGGAATTGTTGCAGTCGGTGCAAGGAATCCGTCGTCGCCAACGAGGCGCTCGAGGTGAAGGGCACAAGAATGTCGATCGCATCGCCGGATCTGGACTTCGGAGCAGCTCTCCACTTTTCGGACGTCGCGATTGTCGGATCGCTACAGTGCCCGTGAACGTCGCTGCCGAAGCAAGCGATTGTTTCGACCCTTGGGCTGGAGGGAGCGGATCCTTGCGGATCGTCGGGTCCGATGCATTCTCTACCGTCGACATTTGCGTTTGGCCGCTTTGCGTCACACCATCGTCAGGCCGCCGCTGACCGACAGAGTTTGGCCGGTGATGTAGCGGGCACCGTCGCTGACGAGGAATGCCACGGCGGGGGCGATGTCTTCCGGCTGCGCGGTGCGGCCGAGCGGGATGGCCCGGGCGAGCCCGGAGTAGAGCTTCTCGGAGTAGGCGGCCACCTGGCCCAGCAGGGCGGTCTCGGTGGGTCCGGGGCACACGCAGTTGGCAGTGATTCCGTACTGGGCGACTTCGCGTGCGAGGGTCTTGGTGAACGCGATGACGCCGCCCTTGGTGGCCGAGTAGACGGCCTCTCCAGAGGAGCCCACCCGGCCGGCATCCGAGCCAATCGTGACGATGCGCCCCTTGTTGCGCTCGGCCATGCCGTCGAGCACGGTTCGACAGCAGGCGATCGTCCCCTTGAGGTTGACGGCGATGATGCGGTCCCACTCGTCCTCGGTGGAGTCAATGAACGGCTTGATCACATCGATGCCCGCGTTGTTGACCAGGGCGAATATCGGTCCGACCTCCGACTCGATCTGGGCGACGGCGGCTCGCACCGAGTCGGTCGAAGCGATGTCGACAGCGATGCCGGCCGCCGGCAGACCGTGGTCGGCCGTGAGGGTCGCGGCCGTCGCAGTGGCGGCCGCCTCGTCGAGGTCGCACACGGCGACCGTCCAGCCGTCGGCGGCCAGGGCGTGGGCGATGGCGGCACCGATACCGCGGGCGGCACCGGTCACCGCCGCGACTCGTGTCGTTGGCATGGGGGCTGGCTCCTTCACTCGCTCGTCGGGCCGCTGAAGATCGGGATGCGCTTCTCGCGGTGCGGTGCGAGGCCCTCGGCTGCATCGGGTCCACCGAAGCCGTAGAACTCGTAGGCGAGCGATGCATCGAAAGCCGGGCCCGCTGAGCGGCACCAGTGGTTGAGCGTGTGCTTGGTCAAGCGCAGGGCGGCCTGGGCCATCCCGGCGAGAAGTGGCCAACGGACAGCCGCGTGATCGCCCGCCGCGACCCCGAGCCGGGTGTGCCCGTCGATGATGCGCGCCGTGCGCCCGACGATCGAGATGTCGGCCAGCNNCCCGGACCTCTGGGCCCCTGTCGGTCGACCTCCACACCTCGGCGATCTCACGATGGGCGCCAGGCGACACAGCGTTCAGTCCGGGTGGGTCGAGGGTGATCCGCAGCACGCCGTCGGAGGGACGGTCGAAGCGGAAGCTCGGATAGGTGGCGACATAGTCGAGACTCATGGGCAGGCAACTTTCGCGAGCACGATCGTGGCTGGGTGACCACACCCCGCGTGGACCCCAAGTGCCCCTTTAGCTTGGCTGACGCCGGTTGGCCGACTCACCCTGGTGATGCGGATCGAATCCGGACGCCAGGTCGCCCATGTGGCCGGTCTCACTTACCCGTGCGCCATGGTGATCGGAGGGCCGGCGCCAACGCGATGTGCAGATAGCAATTCCGCCGAACGGGATTATCCGTCACTCCCCGGGACCGTTCCCGCAGGACGATCCACATCGCCATCCTCGGAAAGGCCCGTCGCTCGGGGCACCGCGCTCCCTGGATCACCATGGCCCGGCTTGCCTGAGAACGGTTGTGACGGGAGTACAGGGAAGAGCCACCTGCCGATCGTACTGTCGCCCCAATGGTCTCGGAAGTCGTCTACATAGTGGTAGTAGGTCCTCAGTGCACGGCTGGTGGGGTGTCTCACCATCAACGGGTGGACATGAGTCGGGCCGGACTGGGCCCACAGCGCCATGTGAAGGGCCAACACGCTCGGGCCCTCGCTGTACCAGGGCCACATGACGTCATTGAATGGTGACGCCTTGGTTCGGTAGGAACTATCCGGTAGCTGCTCGAGCAGCGAAATGACATCGAGGCTTTCTTCGCGTTCGTGAGAGCGAAAACTCTGGATCAACGGCTCGATGATCGCCTCCGATTCGGAGGAGACCAGCCGAAAAAGGTCGTCCGCCTCGACTCCCTTGGTCAGCGCGTCCCACGCTTGTTGCAGCTTGGCCCGATGTTGGCACCCCTCATGCAGCCGGACGGCCAACGGTTCGCCGCCGGGCACGGCCTCCAGCAGAGGGCACAGGACACCGCCAAGGACAGAATCATGGACGGCAATCGCGGCGTTCAGCCGGTAAGCCGCCTCCGCCTGCTCCAAACCGATCCGGGCAGAACGAAATTCGACGATCAACTCCTCCACCGTGGCGTCGTAACCTGTGAGGACGTCTCGTATCGAGGGCGGCGATCCGGTCGGCTGGCTCTTCAGTAGATCCACCTGCTGAGCTCGTGGCGACTTGCGTATGGCTTGAGGATCCGACCATCCCCAATGGCTATCGCTCCAATCATGGAGTCTGTCCCCATAGCGGTAGATCGCCTTCAGCATCGCCGATCTCGGATGCTTCACCGTCGCTGCGTGGGCCCGAGTCGGAGCGCGCACGGCCTCGATGGCCATCCTTGCCGCGACAACGTCGGGGTTGGAGCTCCCCGCTGCAGCCTCCAATACCTCCCCGACTTCTATGGACTCGTCGCGGACGTGTTCGGCGAAACTGCGCTCCAGGCCCTCGAGGATCCGCTCGATCTCTTCGCCGGAAACCGGGTACACGTTGCGCGCTGCAACATTGTGGCTGACCGCCTCGAAGCGGCCCAACAGCTTGGCGCGCTCCTCGCAGCCATGCCGTAGTCGCTCGGCGACCGCCGATCCGCCGGGAAGGTCCTCAAGCTGCGGGCACAGGGCCGACCCGAGCACCGCATCATGCACGGAGATCGAGCGGCGCAGCGTGTTGTGCAAGACCCTGACCCGGTCGAGACCCGTGGTGGACTCGATCGCCTCATGCAGTGCATCCTCGACTTCCCGGTCGTACCCGGCGAGCAGGTCCGTCAGGGAGGTCGGGCTCGAGTGCGACTCGACGCCCGCCTCCATGTGCTGCCTGGTTGCGGCGGCGGACATCGCCTCCGCGTCGCCGACCGGGCTGCCCAGCACCTCGGTAAACTGCGCCGAGCCGGGTTCCGACATGGCAGCCTCCGAATGCGGCAAGTTCTGCGCTTCCGCGCCGGTCGCATCCTCCCGCTGTTCCGACTCAAGGCTGCGCTCACCGGGGACGTTCATGTGCAAATTCCTCCTCCGGCGCCGCCCACCGATCCGACGCCACCGGGCTGATGGCACCAGCATGGCTCGGGCCCCGGCGAGCCGGTAGGGCCGAACGGCCCTTTGCCGGGGCGGACCCTGTTCGCGTGCCTTCGGCCCGGCGATACCCGGCGCGGGCTCGCAACCTGCCGCCACCAAGTCCCCGGTCATCGGTGAAGGCGGCTGCGCCGAGATCCGGTGGCTCACCCACGGCGAAGCGAACCCCGTGGCGAAGACGCGACCTGTCATGCTGTTGTGATGCTGATGTGCCGTTTCGCGCTCCATGGCGACCGCGAGCTGGTCCACCGGCGCGCAACGGTGAGGGATACCGGAGAGCACTCCTCGTGACTGGGCCGCCCGTTGCGCTGGTCGGTGACGGCGCACTCGTACCCTGCGTGGGCGGGACTCAGCGGCCCTACCTTTCCCTCGACGCCGCCGCCTCCACCGCCTGCCTTCCTTCGGTCCATCGCCGGGTCGACGAGTTCGTCCCCTGGTACTCGAGCATCCACCGTGGCGCCGGCTACAAGTCCCAGTTCGCCACAGCCGCGTACGAAGATGCCCGCCGTGCGGCGATGGCCTTCGCCGGGCGCGCCGGGCGAGACGATGTGGCCATCATCTGCCGCAATACCACCGAAGCGCTCAACCATCTCGCCTACCGTCTTCGCCTTGCCCCTGACGACGTCGTGGTGACCACCGTCGTGGAGCATCATGCCAACCTCCTCCCCTGGGCACGGGTGGCCACCCGCCGCTACATCGAGTGTGGGGCAGATGGCACGTTCAGCGTCGAGGCCGTCGAGGCTGCGCTGGACGAGCAACCACACCCTCGGCTCCTCGCCGTCACCGGCGCATCGAACATCACCGGTTGGCTTCCGCCTATCGAGGCGATCATCGGTGCCGCTCACCGGCGTGGCATTCCCGTTGCCCTCGATGCCGCCCAGTTGGCTCCGCACCGCCCCATGCCCGAGGACGCCGACTTCGTGGCCTGGAGCGGTCACAAGATGTACGCCCCATTCGGAGCCGGCGTACTCGTCGGGCCGCGCCAGGCTTTCAGTGCCGGCGACCCTTTCCTGGCCGGCGGCGGCGCGGTCGACCTCGTGGATCTGGACGAGGTCGTCTGGACGGACCCCCCCGATCGGGAGGAAGCGGGCTCGCCCAATGTGATCGGGGCGGTCGCCTTGCACGCGGCCATGGACGCCCTCGGTGACGTCGGCTGGCCGTCTCTCGTCGACCACGACCGCCGTCTCGCCCGGCTGTTGCGGAGCGGGCTCGCATCCATCCCCGGCGTTCGCCTGCTCGGCCCGAGCCTGGAGGTCGAGACCCTGCCGGTCGCGGCGTTCACTGTGGACGACACCCCCCACGCGCTCGTTGCCGCCCGCCTGGCGGCCGAGGACGCCATCGGTGTCCGACACGGCTGCTTCTGCGCCCATCCCTACCTGGTCCGCCTGCTCGGACTCCCCCAGGCGGACGTGGTCGCCTACCGCGACGACGTCCGTCGTGGGGACCGCAGCCGGATGCCCGGAGCGGTGCGGGCCAGCGCGGGGATCAACACGACCGAAGCAGATGTCGAGCGGCTACTGGCCGCCGTGGCCCGTATCGCCAGCGGTGAGGAACCGCCGATCGAGTACCGCCGGGATCCCCACACCGGCGATTTCGGCCCCGATCCTGCAGCGGCGCCCTGGAACCTTGACCTCGGTTCGCATGGATCCTGGTGCTCACCGGGGTAGTCAGGGCACCGGTGGAGTCGACCCCGGGCACAGGTCGGTCGCCAAAGCACTCGAGCAGGCCGCCCCCCGCCTCGTTGCGGCCCGCCTCCCCCACTGCCTCGAGCACCCCCAGGATGTCCCGACCATCGCCTTGCTCCGTAACGGCGTGACGGTGGCCACCAGCGTGGGGGTCAAGTTCTGGTGCCAGATCGAGGCCGGCCTGGGCCTGGCGGAGAGTTGAGGCGGGCACCGGTGCGCTCCCTCGACACCGTCGTGCCACAGACGGAGGACCGTTCAGACGGCGCCCAAGGCCAGACGGAACACTCAGGTCAACGCTGCGACCGTTCCCGTCCATCTTGTAGTCGGACCATCCACCACAGTCAGGTCTACGACGCAGCAGCCATTCGTGCCGTCAGTCCGGCTCCGGGCGATCAGTCAGTGCTATTCGGGATTGACCGCCACCCCCCGGGTGAACCAACTCCAGGGCTTCGGGCCGACCCCGTAGCGCTGGGCAACATCGTCGAGGACGAAGCCGGCACCCCGGACCAGGTAGACGGGGTCCCGGGTGAGATGGCAGCCGTCGGCCAGCCGGCGTTGGAGGGGCTCCAGGCGGTGTTGCCATGCCGCCACGCCCGGATCGGGGGCAATACCGTGCTCGAGGAAGTGGAACCGGCCTCCCGG
Organism: Acidimicrobiaceae bacterium; assembly: GCA_003138855.1. GTDB lineage: Bacteria > Actinomycetota > Acidimicrobiia > Acidimicrobiales > RAAP-2 > Bog-756. Next base: position 22,697 of record PLHF01000025.1, read on the forward strand.
GCGAAGGACCCTTCGGACCTCCGCCAGGGCGGCGTCGACGTCGGGAATCGTGCACAAGGCGAAGGTGCACAGGGCGTCGTCGCAGGAGTCATCGGGTAGCGGGATGGACTGGCCGTCGAGCCCAACGAGTTCGACTGGAACCGGTGACCGTTCGATTCGCTTCTGGGCAATCCGGAAGGCCCTGGCCGAGGGCTCGACGGCGAAGACCCGCTCGACCGACGAGGGGTAATGGTCGACATTGTGGCCCGAACCGAACCCGATCTCGAGGACCCGCCCCGACAGACCGCTGGACAATTCGGCGCGCCACCGCCGCAGTCCGGCAGTCCCACACGCTCGGTCCACCAGTACAGGGAGGATCCGCTCGCGGTAGAAACCCATGCCGCCAGGCTACCGAGCCGACGTCGCCGGCGATCGCCCGAGATGGCACGGCGCTGGGGCAGTGGGCCGGTCGAGGGCCGGCGAGCAGCGGATCGTCACGTCGTCAGCCGCCTGACGACCGGCCGCTCAGGGTCCCCCGGAGGTGGGCACGCGCGGTATGGCGTGACAAAGTGAAGGTCAGTCGGGAGGAACTTGCGCGATCCTTCGCGACGGCCCTGTCCCACCTGATCGAGGTGCAGCGCCGAGTGGTCACAGGGGCGATGTCGGCGGTCTTGGGCCGTGGCGGAAAGACGGCAGTGGCCGAAGTGTCGGGCGTGAGTCGCAACAACGTGATCAAGGCCGAGCGTGAAGTGGTGGCTGACATCGAGCCGTCGAGCCGTCAACGTGCCGTCGATGGCGGAGGGTCCAATGGTCACCGGGTGAAGATGTGGAGGATCGAAGTGTCCAAGGTGCCAGTGGAGATCGGACTCGAGATCACCGTCTGCCACTACCCGTCGGGGACCTCGAAGTGGAACGAGAACGAGCACAAGATGTTCAGCTTCATCTCGATGAACTGGCGCGGTCGGCCACTGATCTCCTACCGGACCATCACCGAGCTGATCTCAGCGATCACCAGCGCCAAGGGACTCACCATCGGCGCCGAGGAGGGCCTCAACCACTACGAGACCCGCGCAAAGGTAGTGACGCCGAATTCACCACCGTGCCCCTCACCCGCCACGAGTTCCACGGGGACTGGAACTGGACGATTGCCCGATCTGAGTCTCGGCGAGCCCTTATGGCTCTGATTCGCAATGGCCTGTCAGCTTCGTGCGATTCCTTGGTGAACGCAGGAATACGACTGGCAGCGCCCTGTTGTAAATACCATACCCCCTAGGGTATAATACAAACGAGTGGTCAAGCAAAGGAGACGCAGATGTCCTTGGTGAACTTCATGAGCAGCGGCATCGGGCGGGTGGCTCGAAGTGTTGTGGGATTGGCCATGATCGGTATCGGGTTGGCTGTGGGCGGGGGATGGTTGGCATTGTCGATCGTCGGCTTGGTCCCACTGGCGGCAGGAGCATTCGATTTCTGCTTGATCGCTCCGCTGTTTCACCACCCGCTGCACGCAACAGGCTCGCGCAAGGCTTGAGCAGTGGACCGACACCAGTGGGACGAGCGCTACAGCGGAGAAGAGTTGGTATGGACGAGTACTCCCAACCAGTTCCTCGTCTCTGAGGTAGTCGGCCTCCCGCCGGGTCGGGCGGCCGATCTTGCGTGCGGTGAGGGTCGCAACGCAGTGTGGCTCGCCGAGCAGGGCTGGCAGGTGACCGGAGTGGACTTCTCGCCGGTAGGCCTGGCAAAGGCCCAGCGCTTCGCCGCACTATGGGACGTCGCGGTCACCTGGGTCGAGTCCGCGGTGCAGGAGTGGACACCCCCGCCGGAGGGCTTCGATCTGGTCGCCGTGCTGTATCTGCAGTTGCCACAGCCGGAGCGCTCGATCGCCCTCGAGGTGGCCGCGTCGGCGGTGGCGTCCGGAGGCACGCTCCTGGTTGTGGCTCACGATCAGGACAACCTGGCCAGGGGCTTCGGTGGTCCCCCGAGCGCCGATGTCCTCTATCGCGTCGCCGATGTCACCGACGTGGCTGTTGCGGCCGGCTTGACCGTGGAGCGCGCCGATCAGGTGGTCCGGGTTGTGGACACCGATACAGGCGCCAGGGACGCAATTGACACCCTGGTGAGGGCCAAACGGGCCGAGTGAAGCGACGCCGATGCCCATTCGCAAGACAATGAGAAGTGAACCACGCCGGGTCTCGACCCTGTAGATGCCGGTCTCGGAGGCAGTATGGAAACGCCCAAGCTCACCGAAGTTCGTCTGCCGTCCACGAGGTCGGTCCTCGCCGTCTGCGCCCACCCCGACGATGAAAGCTTCGGACTGGGGGCGGTGCTGAGTTCATGGGCGGACCAGGGCACTCGCATCTCCGTCCTGTGCTTCACCCATGGCGAGGCCTCGACGCTCGGAGCCACCGATGGCAATCTGCATCGAGTCCGGGAGCAAGAGTTGGGCACGGCTGCGGACGAGCTCGGCGTCGAAACGGTACGTCTTCTCGAGCACCCGGACGGTCGACTCACCGGTGAGCCGACCGACCAGCTGTCAGCGGAGGTCCGTCATGCCGTAGAGCTTGTGGATGCGAGCCTCCTACTGGTGTTCGACGAGGGCGGGATCACCGGACACTCCGATCACGTGCGGGCCACCGAGATCGCCACTGGTGTCGCCAGCGACGTCGGCATACCGGTTCTCGGATGGGCACTCCCCGAATCCGTAGCAGCGCAGCTCAACGATCAATTCGAAACACACTTCGTCGGGCGCCGGCCCGAGAGCATCGACCTCGTCGTCGATGTCGACCGGGCCCGCCAGCATCGGGCTATTCGATGCCACGCCAGCCAATCGGGTGAGAACCCCGTGCTCTGGCGTCGGCTCGAGTTGCAAGGGAATCAGGAAGTGTTTCGCTGGCTTGGCCGATGAGGGCCCCGTGATGTGGGTTGCCTGTCCTCGGCCCCGGATGCCAAGGGCCACAGGCCGCCGCAACGACGACACTGATCACGAGTGGGCCGTCGCCCTCTGAGTGGACAGTTCCGGGCACAGGCGCGGACTACGAGCGCACCAGTCGGTGCTCGAGGAGGAAGTGGCGCTGCTCGGTATGCATGCGGTCGGGTAGCGCGGTGAACCACGATTGCCGGTCAGCCGCGGGTACGGGCTGATCCTCCTCGGGGTGACACAGGAAGGCCAATCCGACCGGGGAGTCCAAGCCGTTCAGATAGTGGCTCGGGTATTCGATGTAGCCCAGGAACGGTCCTGCCGATACCTCGAGGCCGAGCTCGGTCGCAGCGACTCGCCTGACGGCGGCCACCAGTGGCTCACCGAACCTCACCGTACCGCCCGGGATGTGCCACAGGCCCGCACATGGTCCGGACTGACGTTGCGTGAGCAGGACACCCTGGGCGGACGCGACGACGACCTCGACCGTCAGGCGAGGGACCTTCGCATAGATGTCCCGGAACTCCGCCTCCGACAGGGGTGGCTCACCCCCCAGCACTCCGGGGGGCACCTCCGAGACCGGCTCCTCCATCACTTCGGCTTCGGGGCGGAGAACTCTTGGTAGGCAGCCCAGGCCCGGGGTCCGTGGACCGTGGCGGCGCCCCCCTCCATGAGCAGGGCGACTGACAGCTCCTCGGCCACCTCCTCGG
>PLHF01000025.1:26311-59048 GCA_003138855.1 Acidimicrobiaceae bacterium
CGGCACCCGCAATTCGTCCAGGACGTCCTTCGCACTTCCCATCTCTCGGGCACCTTACTGGTCGGAATTGTGATCAGTCGTCACGATTGGGTCGAGTTCGAGCTGGCTGCTCGTCCCGATGGCTATTCGTGGGCGAAGCGCACGGGCGGGAGGACCCGCTTCAGCCACTTGGGCTCCCACCAGGCTGCGTTCCCCGTCAGGCGGAGGAGCACCGGCAACAGGAGCAGGCGGACCAAGAGGGCGTCGAGCAGCACGGCAACCCCGAGGATGATGCCCATCTCCTTGGGCGGGAGCGGTCCGGACAGGGCGAAGGTGAAGAACACGGCCACCATGACCGCCGCTGCCGCGAAGATGACCCGCCCGGAGTGGGCCAGGCCATTGACCATGGCGTCCTTGGGGTCACCCGATCGTTCGTAGTGCTCTTTGGCACTCGAGAGGAGGAACACGGTGTAGTCCATCGAGATGGCGAAGATCATGGCGAAGAAGAACACCGGCCCCCAGGCATCGAGGAATCCTTGGGGGGTGAAGCCCAGCAGGCCATGGAGCCATCCGTTCTGGAAGATCAGCCGGGCCACCCCGAAGGCTCCACCGGTGGCCAGCAGGCTGGTGAGCACCCCGAGTGCGGCAATGAGGGGTGCCTGCAGGGCCACCAGCAGCACCAGGAAGCCGAGGAGCAGCACCAGGCCGATCACCTCGGGTGTCTTGGCAGCCAGCACGACCTGGAGGTCATGGTTCTCGGCGGCAGCCCCGCCGACCAGCGAGCCTGGGGGCAGGGTGCCCCGCAACCGGTCGATGGTGGTCCTGATCGCCGGTGACGAAGGATCGACATTCGGCACCGCTCCGATCATGACCAGGTCCGCTGAGGTCGAGTGCTGGGCGGGCAGTGCCGCGGCGATGCCTGGGTCATGGGCAAGAACGGCTTCTGCTGCTGTGGCATGGGCCGGCGTGGTGATGATCTGGAGCTGGCCGGGGGCACCGGGGCCGAACGCCGACTGCACCAGGTCGTAGCCGACCCGGGCGGAGTCGGTTGCCGGCACCACCTTGATCGACGGCATGGCGGTCCGGAGGCCGATCACAGGAGCCGCCAACAGGACGAGAATGGCGACAGCCACGCCCCCGAACAGCCAGGGACGACGCCAGAGCAGCTCGCCCCACCGTCCGAAGCGTGCCGAGCGGTGCTCGCCGGAATGGACCCACTTGAGCGGGAGCGCATCCACCTTGTCGCCCAGCTTGCCCAGTACGGCCGGCAGCAGGGTCAAGGTGGCGAGGAGGACGAAGAAGACCGACAGCATGATGCCGGCGGCCATCGACTGGAACGCGGGAGCAGGCACCAGCATGACCGTCGAGAGCGCGATGAGCACGGTGAGACCCGAGAAGAGCACCGCCTTGCCCGCGGTGTCCATCGTCTCGCCCACCGACTCGCCGACGTGGCGATGCCGCCCGAAATGCGCTCCCCGGAAGCGGACCACGATGAAGAGGGCGTAGTCGATCCCGAGGGCCAGGGCGAACATCAACGCGAAGTTCATGGCCCAGATCGAGATCGGGGTCACATGGGTGAGCAGATCGAGGAGCCCTGCTGCACTCAACAGGCCGACCAGGGTCAGCAGCAAGGGAAGTCCTGCGGCCACGAGGGATCCGAAAGCCAGCAGCAGTATGATCAGGGTCACGGGCCAGGAGATCATCTCCGAGCGCAGCATGGCGGTCCGGTTGGCCGTATTGAAGTCTGACCACAGCACCGATGCACCGGTGGCGGCCACGGTCACTCCATCACCACTCAGCTGGCGAAGGGGCACCTGCAGGTCGTCGGCGGCCCGCACCATGGTGTTGGGGTCGGCGTTGGCCCCACCGAGGATGACCGCCGTCTTCCCATCGGCGCTGATCGACATACCGGGCTGAGGAGCCACGACCCGTCCGATCCGCGGGTCGGCGGCCAGGATCTTCTCAGCCTTGGCCACCACGGCCTGCACGGACGGGCTCGAGACCGGGCGATCGGCGGCGACGACCACTTCGATGGCGGAGCTGGCCTGGCCGCCGAAGTCCTGCTGAGCCAGGTCGCGGACCTGCACGGACTGCGACCCGTTGGCCTGCCAACCGGCACCGCTCAGGGCGTGCTCGACACTCGGGGCGAAGACGGCCAGTACGGCGACGATGGCCAACCAGGACAAGAAGACCGTCCCCCGGTGCGAGGCTGACCATCGCCCGAGCTGCCCGAGTGGTCCGAGGTTGCTCGGCGGTGGCGTGCCGCCGGCTGCCCGCCGGGGAGCGTCCTCTGCAGGGTGGGCCGGGCCGTTGGCGACGACCGTCGACGAGGTCGGGGAAGGAGTCATTGCGTTAGTTAACCATACGGGGTAGGGTATCTGCAACGGATGGTTCGCGATTGTCGGAATACCCACCCCGGTATACCGGTTACAGTGAGCGACAGTCCTAGAGAGGAGCGAACGATGGCCACAGTGGAGCTGACGAAAGAGAACTTCGATGAGGTGGTGTCGGCGAATGGCGCGGTGCTCGTGGACTTCTGGGCATCGTGGTGCGGGCCCTGCCGCGTGTTCGGGCCCATCTTCGAGGCTGCGTCCGGGCAACACTCTGACATCGTGTTCGGCAAGGTCGACACCGAGGCCCAGTTCGAGCTGGCCGGCTCCTTTGGCATCCAATCGATTCCCACACTGATGATCCTGCGGGAGCAGGTGGTCGTCTACTCACAGCCCGGTGCCGTGCCCGGTGAAGCACTTGAGGACCTGATCACTCGTGCCGGTGCGCTCGACATGGACGAAGTGCATCGCGAAGTAGCGGCCCAACGGGCCGAGCAGAGCGCGTCGTGAGCCGGAGTACTCGTGACACGGGAATGGCCGTACACGAGAGAGCGGCAAGGTTGCAGAGTGCCGACATGGTTGACTACGGGCAGTCCGGATCGAGCGAGAAGAGAGGAATAGGGCATGGAGCTTCCTGAGGATGTCGTCGACGATGTGCGCAAGCGCCTCCGGCGAGTGGCAGGGCAGGTCCAGGGTGTCGAGCGCATGCTCGAAGAGGGCCGGGAGTGCCGGGACGTCGTGGCTCAGCTGTCGGCGGCAACGAAGGCGTTGGAGCAAGCCGGGTTCAAACTCGTGGCCTCGGGCTTGGCGTTCTGCCTCGAGCACCCCGACCAGGCTGCCGCCGACGGGTATGCCATCGATGAGGTCCAGCGCATGTTCATGAAGCTGGCATAAGGGGCCCGTGATGAAGGCGATCGAGACCACGATCGACCTGCCACTGGCAGAAGTGGAATCGGCAGTACGTGCGGCGCTCAGAGATCAGGGCTTCGGCGTGCTCACCGAGATCGACGTCGCCGCCACGCTCAAGGAGAAGCTCGGCATCGACCGAGCACCGCTCAAGATCCTGGGAGCCTGCAACCCGGGCTTCGCTCATCGCGCCCTGACGATCGATCCCACGGTGAGCCTGCTGTTGCCCTGCAACGTCGTGCTCGAGACGGTCGGCGGCGGCACCCATGTGGCGATCGCCGACCCACGGGAGCTCATGCCCGGCGAGGAGCTCGCCGACATCGCCGACGAGGCGGCGAGACAGCTCATCGCCGTGATCGACGCCATCGAGGGGAACTGACTGTCAAGAGCCAGGAGAGCGGCGAGGGCTCCCTCTGGGGGCTGTCAAGCGGGCGGTCGTGTGAAGCGAACATCTGGCTCCTCGGGGGTCAGCAGGTTGTGCATTTGAACGGAATAGGGAGGCCCCAATGGCACGTGTAGTGATTCTCGGTGCAGGTATCTCCGGCCACACGGCGGCACTGCACCTCAAGCGCCGGCTGAAGCGGGGCCACGAGGTGATCGTGGTGTCGCCTAATGCCAACTGGAACTGGATACCCTCCAACATCTGGGTGGGGGTAGGCCGGATGACGACCGATCAGGTGACCTTCCCTCTGCGACCGGTGTACCGCCGCAAAGGGATCGACTTCCGCCAGGCGCTGGCGGTGGCCATTCGACCGGAGGGAGACGGAGACCACGAGTCCGGGTCGGTCGACATCGTCTACACCGACCCGACGCGCCTGGGCGAAGAGGAGCGGCTGACCTACGACTTCCTCATCAACGCCACCGGGCCCAAGCTCAACTTCGCGGCCACCCCGGGGCTCGGCCCCGACGGGAACTCGCTGTCGGTGTGCACGGCGAAACACGCCGAGCAGACATCCGCAGCCTTCGACAGCATCGTCGACGCCCTGAAGAGGGGCGAGCGCAAGACGCTCGTCATCGGCGTCGGGCACGGCACGTGCACCTGTGAGGGGGCGGCATTCGAGTACACCTTCAACATCGAGCACGAGCTCTGCGAGCGAGGAGTGCGGGAGCTGGCCGACGTGGTCTACCTCACCAACGAGTACGACCTGGGCGACTTCGGCGTGGGGGGCATGTCCTTCGCTCAGAACGGGTTCGTCACCTCGAGCAAGATGTGGACCGAGTCGCTCTTCCGCGAGCGCAAGGTCCGCGCCATCCTGCGTGCCCACGTGGAACGGGTCGAACCGGGGGTGATCCACTACGAACAGCTCGACGGGACCAAAGGCACGCTGGCCTTCGACTTCGCCATGTTGCTGCCACCGTTCCGGGGTGCCGACTTGAAGGCCTACGACCGGCAGGGCGAAGACATCAGCGACCAGCTGTTCGCCCCGAACGGGTTCCTCCGGGTCGACGCCGACTACGCAGCGAAGCCGTTCGAGGAATGGACGGCCGAGGACTGGCCGAGCACCTACCAGAGCGTCGGCTACAGCAATCTGTTCGGGATCGGGATCGCCTTCGCACCTCCTCACCCAATCTCGCGCCCTCGGTCGACCCCGGACGGGACGGTCATCTCCCCGGCGCCCCCCCGCACCGGCATGCCATCGGGCGTCATGGGTCGCGTGGTGGCCCACTCCATCGCCGACAGGATCGAGCGGGGCGAGACAGCTCCGCTGCACAAGGCATCCATGGCTTCGATGGGTGCGGCCTGCATCGCTTCGGCCGGCGCCGGTATGCGCACGGGGACGGCGGCTGCGATGACCATGTACCCGATCGTCCCCAACTTCACCCGCTTTCCGGAGTCAGGGCGCAGCCTGAAGGAGACGACCGGAGAGATCGGGCTGGGTGCCCACTGGACGAAGCTGCTCCTGCACTACCTGTTCCTCTACAAGGCGAAGGCTCGTCCCGGTTGGTTCCTCATCCCCGAGTGACCGCCCCCGACGTGTCCAGCCCCCTGCGAAAGGATCGACCCCATGGATGACGCGGCAAGCAGTATCGCGGCAGCCCCCCTGCCGACACGAAAGACCCTGCGGGCCCGCTCGAGCCTGCCCTACCAGGTGATGCGCTTCGTGGCCTTCAACATCCGGATGCTGAGGATGGTACGGAAGGGCCACCACTGATCCGCGGACAGGTGCGTGGCTCGGACCCGTTGTTGAGTCCTTGTACGAAACCCGGGTTGCCAGGCAGCGACGGGGAGCGATCCGCGTGGTCAGATGGCAAGATTGCCACCCGACGCTCACGACAGCGTCCCGGTGGCCGCTTGGAGCCCGAGGCTCGTGACGGCGACCAGAACCCACAGGAGGGCGCCGAGTGTCAGTGGCTTGAGCCCTGCTCGTCGGACGTCGCCGAACCGGGTGGAGAGACCGATGGCGGCCAGAGCGACGGTGATCATGACCTGAGCGATGTCCGACAGGGCTCCGTGCCAGGCCCGAGGAATCAGGCCGAGCGTGTTGAGGGTGACCGCGAGGAGGAACCAGCCGATGAACACCGGGACGATACGGCGGACCTTCCCGAGCACGCGGGACGTGCCCACGGAGCCCTGTGCCTGGGCACCTCGTGAACGCCAGAGCGCCAGGGCGAGGCAGATCGGGATGATCATGAGCGTTCGGGTCAGCTTGACCACCACCGCAAACGAACTGGCGCCGTGGCCGAAGACCGTCGAGGCGGCCACGACGGACGACATGTCATTGATGGCCGTGCCCGCCCAGAGGCCGAACGAGTGTGGTGACAGTCTCAAGAGGTGGCCGAGGGTGGGAAACGTCAGGACGGCGACGACGTTGAAGGTGAAGATGGTGGCGATGGCGTAGGAGACGTCGGCCTCCGCTGCGCCGATCACCGCATCGGTGGCAGCGATGGCAGAGGCCCCGCAGATGCCGGTGCCCACCCCGATCAAGGTGCGGATGTCCTTGTCCACCCCGAGGGCCCGCCCGAGCAGGATCGCACCGACCAGGGCGACCGTGAGCGTTCCGAGGAGCATCGGAAGCGACGCCACCCCCGTGGTAATCACCTGATGGAACGACAGTCCGGTGCCGAGCACCACGATCGATCCCTGCAGGACCGCCTTGCTCGCGAATCCCAGCCCGGGGCGGGTCCTTTCCGAAGGCTGTCGGAGGAGCGAGATCGCTATTCCTCCGACGATGGCGAAGACCGGGGCGCCGACCACGGGAGCGAGACGGCCGAGGGCCGTCGCCGCGGCGGCGAGGGCGGCGGCTGCGAGCAGGCCAGGCAGGATTCCCGTCACCCGGCCCTGCACCCAGTGTTGCGGTCCGGCTTGACGACGATCCGATGGTCGGGTTGCGACGTGATCCGCTCCGGTGCCCACGGGTACCACCTTCGACCCTGGGTCCCCGGTGCGGAAGGCCGGATTCGGTTGCGTCCCTATAAGGTATCCTTATGCCACTCGCCGAACCGATTCCCGACATCCGCTCGCTCGACCTCTTGCGGAGCGTCGCCGAACAAGGCTCGATCCGGCAGGCCGCGGTGGCCCACAGCATCAGTCAGCCGGCGGCGAGCATGCGACTCCGCTCGCTGGAGCGAACCCTGGGCCTCGAGCTACTCGACCGATCCTCCGGACGGGCCCGCCTCACAGCAGCTGGAGTGGCGGTGGTGCACTGGAGCGAAGACGTGCTCGACAGCATGCGGACGCTGCTCATGGGAACTGCAGCCGTCAGGTCGGAAGGGGAGACCCATCTCCGCGTCGTGGCCAGCATGACCGTGGCTGAGTACCTGGTCCCGGAGTGGCTCAATCGCCTCCGGGTGTCGGACCCGGCCATTGTGATAGCTCTCCAGATGGGAAACTCCGAACATGTCGTCGAGGTGATGAAGGGACGAGGCGCTGACCTGGGGTTCGTCGAAGGCCCACACGCACCGCCGGAGTTGAGATCCCGGGTCGTGCAGACCGATGACCTCGTGGTCGTGGTGGCACCCATGCATCCATGGTCGCATCGACGAAAGCCGGTGGATGCGTCCGAACTTGCCGCCACGCCGCTTGTTCTCCGTGAAGCCGGATCCGGAACCCGTGAGGTTCTCGAGACAGCTCTTCTTGCCTCGGGGCTCCAGCCGACACCTTTTGTCGAGTTGGGCTCGACGACGGCCATCAAAGCAGCCGTTGCCGCCGGTACCGGCCCGGGGGTGCTCAGCCGCCTCGCAATCGAGCCCGATGTCCGAGACGGCCGCCTGGTCATCGTGCCGACGGAGGGGATCTCCCTGGAGCGCTTGATCCGTGTGGTCTGGCCAAGGGACCGATCACCGTCGCCACTGGCGAGACGGCTTCTCAGGCAGATCGGTGGTGCCGCCGAATGACAGCTTCCAGCGATCCACTGAACCAGACCTGCCGCCGAGACGCGTTGCGAAGGCGGCTGTTCTCTGATACCCTATGGGGTATGTGCAGAGAAGCTACGTGTCGCAAATGTGGTCGGCCAACCTGGAAGGGGTGTGGAGCCCACGTCGAGCAAGTGCTCGGTGATGTCCCACCTGCTGAGCGGTGCCAGTGCAGGTCAGAAAAGGCACTAGCCCCCAAGCGGAAGTCCTGGCTCTCTCGTTGAGCGACTCATCGGAAGCCAAGGCCAAGCACGTCGTCATCGTCGGCGGAGTCGCCGGTGGGATGTCCACGGCGACTCGTCTCCGCCGCCTCGATGCCGAAGTCAGCATCACCGTCCTCGAACGGTCGGGTCACGTCTCTTTCGCCAACTGCGGCCTGCCGTACTTCGTTGGTGGCCTGATCGAAGAAGAAGAGGATCTTACGCTCCAGACTCCGGAGCAACTGTTCGATCGGTTCCGACTCGATGCCAGGGTCAATGACGAGGTCATTGCCATCGACCGGGAGGCGCACGCAGTAACGACCCGTTCTACGGTTACGGGCCAGGAGGACATCGTCCCCTACGACAAGCTGGTGCTCAGCATGGGTGCCGCTCCGGTGCGCCCGCCCATCCCCGGGTACGAGAGGGTCCGCACGCTGCGGACCGTTGAGGATGCAGCTCGTCTCGCCTCGGATGTCGACGTCGCACCTGCAACCGCTGTCGTCATCGGTGCTGGATTCATCGGGCTCGAGATGGCCGAGAACCTCGTCGGTCAGGGGATCGACGTGACGATCGTCGAGGCAACTCCCCAGGTGCTTCCTCCCCTCGATCCCGAGCTCGCCATTCTGGTGAGCGACGAACTGATTGCGCATGGCGTCCACGTCGAGACGGGTGCGTCCGTCGCATCGGTCGAGGACCGGTCGGTCACCCTTTCCGACGGTCGGGTCCTTGCTGCCGATCTCGTGGTCGGTGCCATCGGCGTACGGCCTGATATCCGACTGGCAGAACTCGCTGAATTGGACCTGGGACCGAGTGGCGGCATCGCTGTGAATGCGGCGAATCAGACGAACGATCCTGCTATCTACGCAGTTGGTGATGCTGTCGAGAAGGCAGACGCCATCTCCCATGCCACTTCGCTCATCGCTCTTGCGAATGTTGCCAATCGTCAGGGTCGCAGGGTCGCTGACCATATTGCTGGGCGACCTTCACACGCCGTCGCTTATCTTGGGACGGCAATCGTCAAGGTCTTTGACCTGGTCGCTGCGACCGTCGGTTGGAACGAACGGCGCCTGAAGGCTGCGGGTCGACCGTTCCGATCCATCCACTCACACCCCTTTGACCACGCGACCTACTACCCCGGTGCAACTCGAATGGCGGTGAAGCTGATCTTCGACCCGAACGACGCGACCATCCTCGGTGCACAGATCGTTGGCCGGAATGGAGTTGACAAGCGAATCGACGTGATTGCAACGGCGATGGCAGGCGGTATCACCGCCGACCGACTGGCTGACCTCGAACTGGCCTACGCCCCGCCGTTCTCTTCGGCCAAGGACCCGGTCAACCTGCTTGGCTACATGGCTGAAAACGTACTGAGCGGCGACTGTGACGTCGTCGATCCGCAGGAGCTCGACGGGCTCATCACGAAGGGATGGGCAGTCATCGACGTACGTACTGCAGAGGAGCACGCAACGGGGGCTATCGAAGGGTCGACGAATGTACCCATCGACTCGCTCCGAGACCACCTCGATGCACTCGGCAACGGTCCCGTCATCGTCTACTGCGAAGTAGGCCAACGCGGCCATACGGCGACTGCTCTGTTGCACGAACTCGGCATCGAGGCGCGCAATCTCGACGGTGGTTACCAGACATGGTCGGCATCGATGAGGGCTCAGGTAGAGAACGCAGCTGCGTCAATATCGTAGTGGGCCAGTTGGTGCCCCTCGGGGCTTCATTGAGATCCGGGTGGCCCACCAAGCCTCGAGCGGACTGAAGTTCTCAGGACTTCGAGCCATGTGCCATCAGCCGGACCATGGTTGCTGCGCGTTCGAGGCGATCCAGGGCTCCTGGTGCGGGCCCGACGGAGCCAGGGCCCAAGAACGGCTCCACCCTGGTCTCCATCAACGCATCGAGTACCCCGCGGTGCTCACCACTGTGGATGAGATTGATGCCTTCAGAAGGATCCTCGTCGAGGTCGAAGAGCTGGACCGGGTCGTGGCGGCAAGGCCCAGATGCTCGACCAGCTCCGTCACGACGCGAGGGTTGCACCCTCGGGGTGGGCGGATGATGACGGGTACCATCACCGCCGGCTCATAGGTCACCATCTTGGAGAGCATCCGGTGCTCGCCACCATCTCGCCGTGGTCCGGGGTGTAGATCGCCCACGTCTCGTCAAGCAGCCCGCGAGTCGTACTCCTCGATCCACCGGACCACACGGCTCCCTACCCAAGTGTCGACGTAGTCATCCCCCGAGACCGGCTTGGACGACGTCGACCACCTCCCGACCTTCGTGCTCGAGCACATCGCCAGCCGATCGAACGTCGCCGACTCCCGTACGTCACTCGTCTACGAGCACCGCTGCAAGACTGTCCTGGAGCCGATCGCCTCTGACCTCCGAGGAGGTCGGGAACGGAGGGGTGTCACCCGCCTGGATGTCTCACGCGGTCGGCGGCGATGCCGGCGATGTGGTCGAGAGCGCCGAGGTCCTTGAGGGCGCCGCGGCTGGCGACGGCGTCCGGCTCGGCGCCGAGCAGGATCTTCTTTACCGGAAGCTCGAGCTTCTTGCCGGACAGGGTCGTCGGGACGCCCGGGATCTGGTAGAGCTCGTCGGGGACGTGGCGTGGCGACAAGCCGGAGCGAATCGTCGCGCGGATCGTGGCCCCGAGCGCCTCGTCGAGGGTGACGCCGCTTGCGCAGACGACGAACAGCACGAGCGTGCCGGGCCCGTCGCCGCTCGGGTCCTCGAGGTGCACGACGAGGCTGTCGGTCACGCCGTCGATGTCGTCGATGACCCGGTAGATCTCTGCGGTGCCCACACGGATGCCGCCGCGGTTGAGCGTGGCGTCGGACCGGCCGGTGATGATGCACGAGCCGCGCGAGGTGATCGTGATCCAGTCGCCGTGGCGCCAAACGCCGGGATATTCGTCGAAGTAAGCGGCGCGGTACCGCGACCCGTCAGTGTCACCCAGGAACCCGATCGGCATAGAAGGCATCGGAGCGGTGACCACCAGCTCGCCCTGCTCGTCGATCACCGACCGGCCGGACTCGTCGAACGCCTCGACGTCGGCGCCGAGATAGCGGCACGAGATCTCCCCTGCCCATACCGGGGTGAGCGGATTGCCACCGACGAACGCCGAGCAGATGTCGGTGCCACCGCTGATCGACGACAACATCACGTCGGGCTTCACGGCGTCGTACACCCAGTGGAACTCATCGACAGGCAGCGGCGCCCCGGTCGAGCCCACGGAGCGAAGGTGCGACAGTTCGAACTCGTCACCGGGGCGCAGACCTGCGCGACGGCAAGCGACCAGATACGGCGCACCCACCCCGAGCCACGTGAGGCCGAGCTCCGACGCGACCCGCCATAACGTGAGGGGCCCGTCGGCATTCGGGTCCCCGTCGAAAGTCACCACGGTGGCGCCCACGAGCAGCCCCGCGACGAGGTAGTTCCACATCATCCACCCGGTGGTGGTGAACCACAGGAACACGTCGTCGTCGCCCATGTCGGCGTGCAGGCCGATCACCTTGAGGTGCTCGAGCAGCATCCCGCCGTGCGCGTGCACGATCGGCTTGGGCAGCCCGGTGGTGCCCGACGAGAAGAGCACGTAGAGCGGATGATCCGATTCGACCTGGGCGAACTCGAGATCCCCCCGCTCACTGGTGAACTGCTCCCAGCCGACGACCCCGTCTCCGAGGAGCGATGGGTGGAGGTACGGCAGGACCACCGTGGCGCGAACCGTCGGTAGGCCGGCGCGGATCTCGGCCAGTTCGTCGACCCTGCTCACGTCACGCGACCCGAAGCGGTACCCGTCGACCGCCAGTAGCACCATCGGTTCGATCTGGCCGAACCGGTCGAGCACGGCGCGCACGCCGAACTCCGGGGCACAAGAGGTCCAGATCGCGCCCAGGCTCGCTGTGGCGAGGAAGGCGGCGATCGTCTCGGGAACGTTGGGTAGGTATGCCGCGACCCGGTCGCCGCGCCCGACGCCGAGGCGCAGTAAGCCGGCACGGGCGCGGGCCACGTGGTCGCGCAGGTCGTCGCGCGACCACTCCGTCGGGTCGACGGTCTGCGACCGGCCGACCACCGCCGGTCGGTCACCCCTATGGGCGAGCGCGTGCTCCGCGTAGTTCAGTCGGGCGCCTTCGAACCAGCGGGCGCCGGGCATCTCGCGCCCGGAGAGCACCCGCGTGTACGGAACGCTCGCCCGGACTCCGAAGAACTCCCACACGGTCGCCCAGAACTCCTCGAGGTCGTGGATCGACCAGCGCCACAACTCGTCGTAGTCGGCGAACCGGCGCCCGGTTCGCTGCTCGGCGAAGTCCATGAATCGGCCGAGGCGGGTGGTCTCTCGGGCGTCGGCTGGTGGAGACCACAGCACCGCGGGCTGCGAGTCAGGAGGTATGCTCACCCGACCGGCAACCCGAGGCCGCGGGCCAGCACCAACCGCTGGATCTCGCTCGTACCCTCGCCGATCTCGAGGATCTTGGCGTCGCGGTAGAAGCGCACGATCGGCGTCTCCTCGATGAAGCCGGCTCCGCCGAACACCTGGGTGGCGACCCGCGCAGCGGTGACCGCGCTCTCGGTGGAGTACAGCTTGGCCATTGCCGCAGCCTGCCCGATCGGGCGGCCCTGGTCCTTCAACCATGCCGCCTTGTAGGTCAGGTTGTGGGCGTTCTCGATCGCCACGGCGAGGTCGGAGAGTTGGAATGCCAGTCCCTGGAAGCGACCGATCGGGCCTCCGAAGGCATGGCGCTGCTTGGCGTAGTCGACGGCGTGCTCCAGGCATGCCCGCGCGCACCCCAGCGCGAGCGCCGAGATCGCGATCCGGCCGTCGTCGAGGATCGAGAGGAAGTTGCGGAACCCGTCTCCGGGCTTGCCGAGCAGGTTGGCCTCGGGCACCCGACAGCCGTCGAGGAGGAGGCCGTGGGTGTCACTGGCGTGCCAGCCGAGCTTGCGGTACCCGGGCTCGATGACGAGGCCCGGAGTGCCGGCCGGCACGACGAACGCGGAGATGCCGTCGTCGGTGCGAGCGGTGACTGTGATGATCGAGGTGATTTCCGTACCGCAGTTGGTGATGAACGCCTTGCTGCCGTCGATCACCCACTCGTCACCAGCGAGGCGGGCCCGGGTCCGGGTGGCGCCGGCGTCACTGCCACCGTCGGGCTCGGTCAGCCCGAATGCGCCAAGCGAGCGACCGGCGACGAGGTCGGGCAACCAGCGGTCCTGCTGTTCCTCGTTGCCGAATTGGTGGATCGGGTTGGCGCCCAGGCCGACCCCTGCCGACAGCGTGATCCCCATCGACTGGTCGACGCGGCCGATCTCCTCGATAGCCACGCACAGCGAGGCGAAGTCGCCGTCACCCCCACCCCACCGTTCGGGGAAGACGAGCCCGAACAGCCCGAGATCGCCCATCGCTCGCGCGACTTCGACGGGGAAGTGGTGGTCGCGGTCCCACTGGGCGGCGTGCGGTGCGATCTCCGACTGGGCGAAGTCGCGCACGACATTGCGGAACATCTCGTGGTCGTCGCTCAGTTCCCAACTGCTCATGGCTGTTCCTCGGGCTCGTCTTGGCTCGCGTTCTCGCGTTTGTCCGGTACCTCGACGGCGGAGATCGTGACGACCGGGTCGTCGAGGCCGACCGGCTGCCCTTGGCGGGCGTGGACGGCGGTGACTTTGCCATCGACCGACGCCATCAACGTGTGCTCCATCTTCATCGCCTCGATGATCGCTACCTTCTGTCCGGCAGCGATCACGTCGCCCTCGGCCACCAGTACCGCGGTTGCCACTCCGGGCATGGGGCTGCGGATCGTGCCGTGGCCCGCTGCATCGGCATCGGGGCGAAGGTGGTCGGCACGTGGGTTGTGGTCACGGATCGGCCAGGCGGATCCGGCGACGCCGACCCACGTGACCCCGCCGTCACGGTGCACGACCATCGGAGTGGTGACGCCGTCTAGCGTGACCCGGACCGCCCCTTCGGGCCCGGCGACGACCGACGCCGTGCGAGGCGCCGCGTCGTCGATCATGGCGTCTACCGTCGAACCCCCGTGGAAGCGGAGCGCCACGGACACCGTGCCGCGTCTCGGCACGTCGAGGCGTCGGCGTACCCAAGATGGTCCACCGTGCCGCCATCCGACGGCGGCCTGCCACGGATCGGCTGCACCCCTGGCGTCGAGCAGGGGCAGCACAGCGGCCCCAACGACTGCGGCATCGGGTACGTCGGCGGTCACGAGGGCATCGCCACGCCGTTCTACGAGCCCGGTGTCGAGACGACCAGAGCGCACCTCTTCGTCGGCGAGGAGCCGTCGCAGGAACCCAACATTGGTGGTGACGCCGAGAACAGCCGTCGACGACAGGGCAGCGTCGAGCCGCCGCAGTGCCTCGTCGCGGTCCGCTCCGTGGGCGATCACCTTGGCGAGCATCGGGTCGTAGTCGGTGCCGACGACCGTACCGACGTTGATGCCGGAATCAACTCGGACGCCCACGCCGGTCGCTTCGACCAGTCGATGCAAGGTCCCACCGGTCGGGAGGAAGTCGCGAGCCGGATCTTCGGCGTAGATCCGCGCCTCGATGGCGTGACCGACCGACGAGAGGTCTGCCTGCGTGAATGGCAGTGGCTCGCCAGCGGCGATGCGTAGCTGCAGCTCGACGAGATCGATGCCGAAAATCAGCTCGGTGACCGGGTGCTCCACTTGCAAGCGCGTGTTCATCTCCAGGAAGAAGAACTCATCGGGTCGGTCATCCGACATTATGAACTCCACCGTACCGGCGCCGGCGTACCCGCAGGCCCGGGCGGTGTCGATCGCCTGCGCGCCCATTGCCGCTCGAACCTCGGGAGTGACGAACGGCGATGGAGCCTCCTCCATGATCTTCTGGTGACGGCGCTGGAGGCTGCACTCTCGTTCGCCGAGGTGAACCACGTTGCCGTACGTGTCGGCCATCACCTGGATCTCGACGTGCCGCGGGTTGACGACGTAGCGCTCGACCAGGATCGTGTCGTCGCCGAACGCGTTGCGAGCCTCGCGCCGTGCGGACTCGATCTGCGGGCGAAGCTCGGCTTCGTCGCGCACCAGCCGCATGCCTTTGCCACCGCCACCCGCCGACGGTTTGAGCAACACCGGCAGTCCGACCTCGAGCGCCGCCGCCACGAGCGCCTCGTCATCCAGACCGGCCTCGTCGCTCCCTGGCACCACGCGCACACCTGCGGCGGTTACCGCGCGCTTCGCTGCGATCTTGTCGCCCATCGCCCTGATCGCTGCCACGGGCGGGCCGACGAACACGATGCCGTGGGCCTCGCAGGCGTCGGCGGGTGCCGGGTTCTCCGACAAGAAACCGTACCCGGGGTGGATTGCGTCGGCCCCTGTGGTCAGCGCGGCCGCCACTACCCGGTCGACGTCCAGATAGCTCTCGCTCGCGGCAGCAGGGCCGAGCCGCACTGCGACATCGGCGTCGTGCACGTGGCGGGCGTCGGCGTCGGCATCGCTGTACACCGCCACCGAGGCGACACCGAGTGCCCGCAGTGTGCGGATCACGCGCACGGCGATCTCGCCGCGGTTGGCCACGAGGACCGTCGAGAACATGGGTCGAGACACGTCCGGCACCCCGATCACATCCGGAATATTCCGTAGGCGACAGGATCGAGCGGGACGCCCCCAACGATGCCGAGTGCCAGCCCGAGCACAGTGCGGGTGTCGCCTGGTTCGATGATGCCGTCGTCCCACAGGCGTGCGGTGGCGTAGTAGGGGTTGCCCTGCATCTCGTACTGGTCGCGAATCGGCGCCTTGAACGCCTCCTCCTCCTCGGCCGGCCAGGAGCCGCCATTCGCCTCGATCTGGTCGCGTCGCACGGTCGCCAGCACACTCGCGGCCTGCTCACCGCCCATCACCGAGATGCGGGCACTTGGCCACGTCCACAGAAAACGCGGCGAGTACGCCCGGCCACACATGGAGTAGTTGCCGGCTCCGAACGACCCGCCGATCACCACGGTGAGTTTGGGCACCCGGGCGCAGGCCACGGCAGTCACCATTTTTGCGCCGTGCTTGGCGATGCCGCCTGCCTCGTAGTCGCGCCCCACCATGAACCCGGTGATGTTCTGCAGGAAAAGCAGTGGGATCTGGCGCTGGTCGCACAGTTCGATGAAGTGAGCGCCCTTCATCGCCGACTCTGAGAACAGCACGCCGTTGTTGGCCACGATGCCAACCGGATGCCCCCAGATGCGGGCGAACCCGGTGACCAACGTTGAACCGTAGTCGTGCTTGAATTCCGAGAACTGGCTGCCGTCGACAATGCGTGCGACCACCTCGCGCACATCGTATGGCGTGCGATTGTCGGTCGGCACGATCCCGAGGAGCTGAACGGGATCGACAACCGGTTCGACGGGTTTCGCTACCGCATGCGGCACAGCAGGCGGTAGCGGCAGCGTGGCCACGATGTCGCGCAGGATCCGCAAAGCGTGCGCGTCATCATCGGCGAGGTGGTCGACCACACCGGAAATGTGTGCGTGCACGTATCCGCCGCCCAGGTCCTCGGCGGACACCACCTCACCGGTGGCCGCCTTCACCAGCGGTGGGCCACCGAGGAAGATCGTGCCCTGCTCGCGTACGATCACTGCCTCCTCGCTCATCGCCGGCACGTACGCTCCGCCCGCCGTGCATGATCCGAGCACCGCCGCGATCTGAGGGATGCGTAGCGAAGACATCCGCGCCTGGTTGTAGAAGATCCGCCCGAAGTGCTCACGATCGGGAAAAACCTCGTCCTGCGCCGGCAGGAACGCGCCACCCGAATCCACGAGATACACGCACGGCAGCCGGTTCTCCAGTGCGACCTCCTGGGCGCGCAAGTGCTTCTTCACGGTGACGGGGTAGTAGGTACCACCCTTCACCGTGGCATCGTTCGCGACGATCACGCACAACCGCCCCGACACCCTACCGATGCCGGTGACGATCCCCGCGGCCGGTGCATCACCGCCGTACATGCCGTTCGCGGCGAGCGGCGACAACTCGAGGAACGGCGAGCCCGGATCGAGCAGCGTCTCCACCCGATCCCGTGGCAACAGCTTGCCGCGGGAAACGTGGCGGTCGCGTGCCGCAGGCGGTCCGCCGACGGCGGCGGCCACCCGCTCCTTGCGCAACGCAGCGACGAGGCCAGCCATCGCCATGACGTTGCGACGGAACGAGTCCGACTCCGGATCACACATCGAGCTCAGTATCGGCCAGCTCGCATCGGTCCTGTCGGGCATGGTTGCACCTTAATCCAGACTAAGGTGTGGGCGGCAACCGGGAGTGGCTAGCCAGTGGAGGGGGAGCATGATGACCAACGGCACGGCGACGGTGACCATCCGGGACGTGACCCCACGCGACGGGCTGCAGGCGGGCACACCCGTGTCCAGCGCCGCCCGCGCCGAACTGGCAATCGCACTCGCCGACGCTGGACTCGCCCACGTCGAGGCGGCCTCGTTCGTGTCAGCCAAGGCGGTCCCCACGATGGCCGGGGCAGACGAGGTCTTCGGACTGCTCCCGGAATGTGACACGGTGTGGTGGGCTCTCGTCCCCAACGCACGGGGGGCCGAGGCCGCACTGGCTGCCGGCGTCCGCAACATCACCGTCACCGTCTCGGCGTCGACCGCGTACAGCGAGAAGAACGTCCGACGAAGCACCGCCGAGGCGCTCGCCGGCCTTGCCGAGATCGCTGCTGTCTCGCAGCCCGCCGGTGCCGACCTCGACGTCGTGGTGTCGTGCGCATTCGGCTCCCCGTTCGATGATGTGATCAGCCCGTCACCGGTGATCGACGTCGTCGACGCCGCTCTGCGAGCAATGCCGGGGGCCCGCATCACCCTCGCCGACACCACCGGCACCGCGACCCCCCGTCGGATCGCGGCCGTGTTCGCCGAGCTCGCCGGCGAGGCGCACACCGATCTCGGGCTCCACCTGCACGACACACGGGGCACCGCGCTCGCCAATGCGCTCTGGGCGTTCGAGCACGGTGTCCATCGCTTCGACACGGCGACCGGTGGGCTCGGCGGATCGCCGTTCGCTCCAGGTGCGGGCGGCAATCTTGCCACCGAGGACCTCGTCCTCGTGCTCGAGGACCTCGGCATCCCTACCGGCATCGACCTCGACGCCATCCTCCGGATCGCCGATTCACTATCTTCGCTGGTCGGTCATTCCGTGCCGAGTCGCACGGCGGCGGCAGGTCCGCTTCCCTTTTTCGACAGTCAGCGACCCCTTGCATGACGGCCACTGGTACGCGCCGGCACGAGCTGCTCGCGCTTGCCGCTGACCTGTTCGCTGCCGACGGGTTCCACAACGTGACGGTCGACGACATCGGCGGCGCGGCCGGCGTGTCCGGGCCTGCGCTCTACCACCACTTCACCGGCAAGGAGGCGCTGCTCGGCGAGATGCTGGTCTCCATCAGCCAGCATCTCCTTGATGGCGGGATGCTGCTGGCCGAGGGCGGCCCCACCGACCTGCTCGAACGCCTGATCCTGTTCCACTGCGAGTTCGCCGTCGACAACAGGTCACTGATCGCCGTTCACTTTCGTGACCTGATCCACGCCACTGCCGCCGATCAACGCCGAGTTCGTCGCCTGCAAGCAAGTTACGCGACGCTGTGGGTCGATGCTGTCCTCGCCCGGAGCGATGGCGTCGACCCGCGCAGCGCCCGTGCTGCTGTCCACGCCACGTTCGGGCTGATGAACTCCACCCCGTTCAGCAGCACGCTGCCGCGCGCTCGGATGATTGACCTGCTGTCGGCGATGGCGGAAAGTGCGTTCATCACTGCAGCGAAGATTCGGCCCGCCCTTCCGTTGGGCGCGGAATCCACCGACCGACCGTAACCTCCCTTCCCCCGGCTCAACTCGAGCCACCCATCAGGCTGTGTCCGGCAGTTCGATCGTCAACCGGGGCGTGCCACCTTGGCGGCCACGGCCGGCCAGGGAGCGACACCGAGCGGGCGCTCCGGGGTCTCGCAGTAGAGGCCGAAGGCCTCGAGCGTCGGGATGACGTGTACGGAGAGGAGGATGGCCTCATCGGTGGTGGAGCGGTTCGCGAAGCTGTGCTCCGCCCAGTTGAGGATCACGAAGCGGTCACGGTCGGTCCACTCGAGGTCGACGGCGTCCACGGTGGTTGTCCCGGCGGCGCTCGCGACGTGGCACATGCCGCTGGAGGTCTACCGATGGGGCTGGGTGCGCTCGCCGGGGCGGAGCATCTGGATCCAGCACGGTCCACCCGTCAATCTGGCTCTGGCGATCGTCTTTGATCCACGTGCGTTCCGTGCGTCCCTCCGAGCTATTGGACGCACGTGGATCGGGATTTGGCTGTCAGATCCCCCCCACGGTCTCTGTTCCGGAATCCGACGCCTCCTGACCGTCAGGTGCCAGGGTGAGGCTCGCCGAAGGGAAGCGCGGGGCTCGCTTCTCACGCAGAGCGGCAGCGCCCTCGAGAACGTCGGGGCCCATGAAGCAGAGCATCTCGTATGCCGCTGACTGGTCGAAGATCGGTCCCGCGACCTTGAGCCAGTTGTTGAGTGCTCGCTTCGTCCAGCGGATCGCTGGCTGGGATCCAGTAGCCAGCTTCTCGGCCACCGCCATCGCTTCGTCGAGAACCTTCTCCTTGGGCAGCGCCATCGAGACCATGCCGAGACGCTCGGCTTCAGCGCCGGTGAACATCTCGCCGGTCAGCAGGTAATAACGGGCCTTCGCCATGCCCGCAAGGAGCGGCCAGATGATCGCGGAATGATCACCTGCGGCGACCCCGAGTTTGACATGTCCGTCGCCGAGGCGGGCATCCTCCGCACAGATCGAGATGTCGGCGAGCAAGGCTACAGCCAGACCGGCACCAATGGCGACACCATTGATCGCCGAGATGATGGGTTTCTCGCAATTGATCATGTTGTAGACGAGGTCGCTCATCTCGGAGGTCATATGCGTCACGCGATCGAAATTGCCGGACAGGCGTTCAACCATCGCGAGGTCGCCTCCGGCACAGAACGCCTTGCCGGCACCGGTCACTACGGCCACGTTGGTCTCCCGGTCGCGAGAAACGTCCGTCCAGACCCGGGAAAGCTCACCATGCATGATTTCGTCGGCGGCGTTGTACTTATCCGGGCGGTTCAAGGTGATCAGAAGGATGCCATTGGGACGGCGCTCAAATGCCAGTTGCTCGTAACCTGCGTACTCCATGTGGTCTTCCTCCGGTGAAACACCATTTGGCAAGTCATCGTCAGCTCTGATCGTTCACGCGACCTGGTGAGATGAACGGCGGATGGACGTGAAGACGCCATCCTGATGAGAGAAACCGAGGTCTGTGAATGCACCAGGTCCCGACCCAGGAGAGCACTTCAGGAGTGAACGGTACCAGCCGAGTTCAGATGCTCCGAACGAGACACGGGCCGACCGTACCCTGACCAAGTCGGGCCTCCCCAAGTCCACCCGCTCGCAAGGAAAGAAGCGGGTTGCAGCGCGGAAGGCGGTGATGCCGAGTGGATCGGCTTCTACCTCACTCGTCCAACCACTTCTGGGCAGCAGACCTGCCATTCTGGTAGAGCTGAGCCTGTACTTCCCGAGTGATGTCGAAATCGGTGGCATTGACGCCGAGCGTGTCGACGAAGATGGTCCGGGCGATCACCGCGGGATCGTCGAGATGCATTTGATCACTCCAGCTCTGCATGGTTCCAAGCATGGCCAAAGCGAGGCTGACATCCCCCTTGACCTGGTGCTGAACGACGTCGGCTTGCCGACGAGCTGACAGCTTGATGCCAATGGTAGGTGGCCCGGGGGGCCCTCCTTCTGGTGGGTCAAAGCTATCGATCGGGAAATTCGACAACATGCCGCCATCGACCATGACCGAGGGTCCATCTGCGAATACATCGAGGGGGAACGGCCGATAGAAGAACGGGATCGACATCGAAGCGCGAACGGCATCGGCGATGAGTTGTCCGTCACGAGGATGGACCGGATCGGCGAAGGCCCAGGGCAGCCTCACCAGTTGTCCCTGCGACACGTCTGAAGCCATGACCACAAGTTTGTATTGCTGAGAGTCCGGGATCTCTGGGCCGAGGTCTGTCCGGAGGTCGCCGAAGGTGTGCTTGTCCTTGGTGGCCAACTGCTCGCTGATCCACTTGTGGAAGTAGTCACCCTTGTAGACGCCCTCGTGGAACCACAAGGCGAGTCCTTCGTCGAGGGGCAGGACACGTTCCAGTTCAGAAGCATCCCGGAACTTTGTGTAATCGAGGGGGGCCATGAGCTCTTGCATTTCTGTGCTGTTGAATCCGGCCGCCACGAGAGAACCGACGATGGCACCCGCAGACGTGCCGGCCACCCGCACGAAGCCAAATCCGCGCTCTTCCAGAACCGAGATGGCGCCGACCAGTCCGATGCCCTTCACGCCCCCGCCCTCGAGAACCAAGTTGACCGGCTGGGGAGCCAGCCGGGAGCTGGTCGGTGGTGAGGATTCGGCCACGGCGCCCTCTCCGCTGTCCTCGCGACCTCCGCCTACTGAGGGAGGGGTGACATTATCGTCGCGAATGACCATGGATTTTCCTCTTTCACTTGACGCCGAGGGCGGTAACGAGGACGAGCACTTCGATCGTGACCGTGACGATGGCAGCCTCGAAGGTGCGCATACGGCGACGGATCCTCGGTCGATTCTCCGCTCGACACGGCCACGAGCTTGGCCATTGCCCCGAAGATGCCCTGCAGCGTTTGCCCAGCTTCTTGCATCTCAAGCATCTTTCCAGAGTCCGGGCCGAACCCGAAGCATTTGGCCTGCCGCAGCACGTATCTTGACAATCCGTCGATCGCTGTCGAAGCGCGTCGGACGCCTCCGGAACCATGAAGTTCATGAGCACCTCGAACTCCCTCCGTCGCCGATCTCCTGGGGGTTGCGCATCAGACCAGGCAGTCTCGCCGTGAGGGGGTGACGCGCACCTGTAACAGTGCTCCTGCAGAATGTGGTTGGCGATGGCGGCGCGCGTCCAGCAGCACGAATGTCAGCAACCTTGGATTCGGGTCAGCGGGTCTCCTCATTGGCCGGAGATCCCGGCGGGGCCGAAGCACTTTGGAGGCAACATGAAGGATCGTCCAGCTTCTCGATTCACGAAGTCCATCGCTGCGGCCAGTCTCGTCGTTGGCCTCATCATCGCTGGAGCTGGGCCTGCCTTTGCCGGCGGCGGCACCCAAGGGAATCCGGGCGGATCAGGTCCCGGAGGTTCAAACAGTCAGGCCCTCTACGTGTCAAACGCTCCCGGCCACCTGAGTTACAGAGGTCAGGGGCAATGGGGCTGCCGCAGCACCCCATATTCGACGATCGCATCAGCGGTTGCCGTTGCGCCCAACGGGAGCACCATCGTCGTCTGTCCGGGTACGTACAACGAATCGGTAACTGTCAGTGGTAAATCGCTGAACCTGCTCGGCCAGGGGGCGACGATCGCGGTTCCGAACAACGCTGGGGCTGCCTCGCAAGGAGTCGTCTTCATCGGACCGGCCACAGCGGGGTCGACTCTCCGCGGCTTCACCATCACCGGCGCCGGCGCCGAGGCCCTCTATGCCGACGGCACGTCGAACCTGACGATCGACGGAAACCAGATCGTCCGGAACGACCTGAGCTGCCAGAACGATGCGGCCGAAGTAGCGGGGAATGACTGCGGAGAGGGACTGCACCTCGACGCTGTCACAAACTCGCAGATCACCAACAACTACCTGACCGGCAACACAGGAGGCATCCTGCTCACCGACGGCATCCCGGAGGGCTCGACC
Organism: Acidimicrobiaceae bacterium; assembly: GCA_003138855.1. GTDB lineage: Bacteria > Actinomycetota > Acidimicrobiia > Acidimicrobiales > RAAP-2 > Bog-756. The sequence goes on from PLHF01000025.1 coordinate 48,823, forward strand.
GGCCAGTTCGCGTTCGGTTTCTACACCCAATACGCCGGCCCATCCTTCGGCAACCTCATCGCCCGTAACACCGCCGTCGACAACGTCTGGGACTGCGGCATCACGATGCCATCTCACAATGCGAACGCAGTCTCCGCGAGCGGAACGCCGCAGTCCGCCGAAGGCGGCGTCTACAACAACACGGTCATCGACAATGTCACGGTCGGCAACGGCACCCTGGATGGCGGCGGTGCCGGCATCCTCGTCGCAGCCCCGTTCCCCGGTACCGGGTCCTACAACAACGTGATCAAGCACAACTTCGTCGTAGGTAACGGCCTTGCCGGGGTCACGATCCACAGTCACGCCCCCGACCAGGACGTCAACGGCAACCAGATCATCGGCAACTTCGTCGGCACCAACGCACTCGCCGGCGCGGCCGGCGGCACCCCCGGCGACGTCGACTTCGATGCACTCGGCACGATCGGCATCCTCGTCGGCAGCGTGAGTCCGGTCACGGGCACCGTGATCGCTGGCAACGTGATCCGGAACAACCAGACGGGCATCTGGACGACGAACAACGTCAGCGGCGACTTCACCCACAACTTCTTCGCCAACGACACCGTTGCAATCTCACAGCTCAATCTGCCCTAGAAGCCGCCGCGCTCACGCGCCCATCCAGCGTGGGCATAGCCCCCGTGCACCACCATGACGGTGCGAGAGGAGGATCCATCTACGCAGTGGTCGCCGAGGCGAGCATTGCCCCTGGACGTGTGGACGTAGTGGTCAGGATGACCGAGTCGCAGGTCGTTCCTTTGCTCAAGTCACATGCGGGTCATGGGGCCAGCTACTGCACCCGTAGCTCCGACGGAACCAACGGACTATCGATCTGCAATCAATAGAGGAGGACGCATGCCCGACGTTCTCGTACTCGAGGTTTCCGAGCCCAACGCACTCGAGATCTACGGCTGTGTCGACAGGCAGCTGGGCATCGACGGCTCGTTCGATCCGGACAAATTCCCGGCCCCGACACGCGTTGAGTGGTTCTCCCTTGTTGGAGAAATGCACCGCCACTGACCACCGCGAACGGCCAAACCATTCGGGACGAGCGGCCTTCGGCAAGGCAGTCTTGTCGGACTCACCGTCGGCACTGGGCACAGATCGGATCATGCGGGCGCCGGTGTCTGGCCGGGCCACTCCTGACAAGCCACTCGGAGGATCTGGAGAGCGACCAGTGTCCCATGACGCGCATCCGTCAACCGTGCCGAGGGTGCCCCCGACGCCGGATATGGGCGCTACCTTCCAGGCTGACAAGCTCTCCAGGATCTCCGCTGCATCAGCTGAGGAGCGGAGATGACGCTCTCAACCTGAGCAGCTGAGGACGGCCCAATGACCTCACTCCCCGAGGTTGTGGCGCAGAGCGCTCAGTGAAGCGCTGAGTTCGACGACCTGGTCCCGGAGCGCCACTACTTCAGATGCGAGCACCTCGACACGATTCTCGAGATCGGTGCGGCTGTCTTCGGTTCTGGTTGACTCAGGTGGCACGTCGTGCTCTGTGCCGTGCACCAGGAGAGAGCGCTGCGGTGCGTCTTTCGATTCCGCCACGTCCATCGACTCCGATCCACCGGCCACACTCATCCCGCTCGACTCCGTCGCCAACAACTGCTGCCAGCGGTCTTCCTTCTGGCCCGGCCGTCGGGGCAGTAGTCGCGCCAGAGGCTCGGGTTGGCCGGCCAGTACATCCAGCTCCCCCTGCACCGCACTCACCGAGGTGAACTCCGCCATACGCCCAGTGCGCGCCCGAAGCTCCCCCGGAGTCTGAGGCCCCCGCAGCAACAGCACCGCCAACAGTGCGACCTGGGAGGTGTCCAGGCCAAACGCCTCGTCGAGCACGTGCCGGTACCGCGTCACCGACTTCCCGTGAGACGGCAGCACGAACCGCACCAAGTGGAGCACCTTGAGCTCCGCCAGCGCCCGCTGCACCGCCTCGTCGTCCAAGGTCATCACCGGCTCCCGGTTGGTGGCCTGGCTGCATGCCAGCGACAGAGCGTTCAGGGTGAGCGGGTACTGCTGGGGGGTGGTGAGCTGTTTCTCCACCAGGCACCCGAGCACCCGGCCGCCTTCGGGCGTGATGATCACGGGCTGAGACTAACCCGGCCACGTCACCGCCGTCAGCCTCCATAGCTGAGGACACGATCGGCCACGGACAGGGCACTCAGGGTCGCAGCCGATGCAGGTGAGACCGTGCCAGAGTTCTCACCCAACGTGTCTGAGATCCCGCATCGGCAGTTCCAACCTGCGTCGGAGAAGCAACCTGTCGCCAGCTCGAACACGGTTTGCCTCAGGAGTCCGCGCCAACCGAGCGAGTATCCAGCTGGTCAGCGAGCCTCGCCCACACTGTTCATTGCCAAAGGTACCTGGAAGACTTGTCAAGAGCCAGGCATCACCCCGGAATCCAGTGGTGGTCAACCAGAGGAGGACCGAAGTGCCCGATTCCCCACCGACGGCAGCTACCGACCACGCTGAGGCCTCGCAGAACTTGCTGGGATCTGCTGCTCCATGACGCACTTCTCGTTGGTCATAGGGAATATCTGGGCGAAGAAGGCTCGGTCGACCGGCATCGCGCTGGCCGTTGCCCTTGCGGTGATGACCGTGGTTACCTTGACCGTCGTCAGCAACGGACTGGAAAACGCTGCAGCGGCTGTGCTGACCATCGGAAAGGCCGATTTCACGGTTGCCCAGAAGGGCGTCTCGGACATTCTCTACAGCAGCTTGGACAACGGACAGGTGGCGCAGATTCAATCGACCCCTGGGGTCAAGAGTGCCGTCGGCGTCCTACTCGAGACCGAGAGGATCAACGCCGCCAATCCACTCTTCATTGAGATAGGCATCCAACCGAGCGACCTCGAGTCGTTCGGGGTCACTATCCTCGACGGCACCGCTTACGGTCCGGACGCACCCAACGAGGTGATGCTCGGGTGGCGCGCCGCCCAAGACCTCGGTCTCCACGTGGGGGATCAGTTCAAGGCCAACGGAACCTCGAACACTGTCGTCGGCATCTACTCGACAGGGATCTCCTATGGCGACCTCGGGGCCATGTTCCCGTTGCCGGCGTTGCAGGCCTACAACCGAGTACCCGGTTCGGTGACACTCGTCTTCGTGAAGGTCGTGCCCGGGCTGTCCGTGGCAAAGGTACAAGCGACATTCGAGGCAGCGCACCCGGAGCTCACGACGATCCGAACCGCCTCACAGTTCGGCCGTGCTGACCGCAATCTGGTGTTCCTGAAGGCGGCAGTGACCGGCAGTACCGTCCTTGCGATCCTGATCGGGGCAGTCATCGTCGGCAACACGATGCTTCTCTCACTCTTCGAACGGACACGCGAATTCGGATTGCTGCGAGCTATCGGGTGGGCGCGGAGTCGGGTGGTTGCCCTCGTCGTCTCCGAGAGCTTGATCTTGGCCTTGATCGGCTCGGCGATCGGGGTGGGCCTGTCGGTCGCGGTCGCCGCCGGCCTGGAGTCCTTGCCCCAGTTGAACGGCGTCCTCCACTCGAGTTTCACGGCTGAGGCGTTCTGGCGCGGACTCGTCGTCGGCTTGGGCATGGCTATTCTCGGCTCGCTGTATCCGGCCATACGGGCTGCAAACCTGACCCCGGTAAAGGCGTTGAGCAATGAGTGAGCATGACGTGGATACCCGCCCGATGATCGAGACCCATGACGTGAAGAAGATCTACGCCGACGGAAAGGTGGCAGCGCTCGACGGCGTCGACCTGAGCGTGAGCGCCGGCGAGTTCGTTGCCATCACCGGGCCCTCGGGCTGCGGGAAGTCGACCCTTCTCAGCCTGCTCGCGGCGTTGGACGGTCCAACGTCAGGGACCATTCGCGTGGGCTCCTACGAACTGCAACAGCTCAAGAATGCCGACCGCTTCCGCCGGCAGGAGGTGGGGCTGGTGTTCCAACTCCACAACCTGCTGCCGCGCCTCTCCGCGCTGGGCAATGTCGAGATAGCCATGATGGGTTCGGATCGCCCCCGTGCCGAGCGAGCAAGACGAGCGCAATCCCTGCTCCGAGACGTCGGACTCACTGACCTTTCGGACCGTCGACCGACACAGCTGTCCGGAGGGGAGCGCCAGAGGGTAGCCGTGGCTCGCGCTTTGGCCAATGATCCGTCGGTGCTCTACGCCGATGAACCCACAGGCAGTCTGGACAGTAAGTCGGTGTCGACGGTACTGGGGTTGTTCGAGAGGCTCCGCACTGATCACGGGGTAACTATCGTTCTTGTAACCCATGACGTCGCTGTCGCCGCTTCGGCGGATCGAACTGTTCATATGCTCGACGGAAGGATCGTCGAACCGTAGCCGTGGCGACGTCGTGCCGTGGCACAGTGAATGGTCTCAGCAGGCTTGCGGACCGAACCGCTCAGCCTTGATAAGTGTGGCTCAGACCTGCACCCTCAGCTCCGGAGGCTGAGCACGAACGTCGATGCCCGTTCTCAGCTTGCGAAGCCGAGAACGCTCTCAGCGTGACGAGACCAGCCGATGGAGCTGAACCCATTCGTGACGGTTCGGATACTGGCGAAATGTGGCTCGGTTGCGTCCGGGCCGCTCAGGTACTCGTGCCCGCACTCGCGATTGTTGGATGCCCATGAGAGACACCTCGGGGACGGTGCGCAGCCTCTGAGTGGTGATCACCCATGGAGGAGAGCATCGCACGCCACTCTGGGCTGCCCTTCATGCCGGGACATTGACCCACCGCGACACATGCCAGATGTGCTCCTACGCCTCGGTAACCAGAATCCTGCCAAGTCTGCCGAGTTCACTTTCGTGACCCATCACCGCACGCTCTGTCCATTGCTCATCATGCATGGCATCGAACGTCAGCTCCATAAGTACCCCAGTGGGTTCCTGACTCAGAGACACTGTCGTGGCCACCTCATATGGAGGGGTGTCAGGAACGAAGTCTGCCAAGCTCATGTACCCGAGTCGCCGCATCGGTTCGATCTCCGTGAAGGTGATTGACACCTCTGTCGAAAGAGGCATGCCTGCCTGCTTCATGAATGCGACCTGTTCGGGGGCAGTTGCCGTCATCGTGTACTTCAACTCACCTCCGACGTGGAGATCGAGGAGTTGCACCGTGACAGTGAATCCTTCTGGACCCCACCAGGACTCGATGCCCGTTCTGGTAGTCCAGAGATTCCAGACTTCCTCGATGGTTGCTCGATACTGCCTTTCCAACCTGATCCTTCGCCGTTCCTGCTCGCTCATTCTGGCTCCTTCAGCCTCTCGCCCTTTGGCTCCCGTTGCGCTCGGTCGAGGGCGACGGCAAATCGCTCAAGTTGGGCCTCCCAAAGACCTCTGTAGCTGGCGACCCAGTCGTCGAGTTCACGGAATGGCTTTGGGCAAAGCGAATACAGGCGCTTCGATCCCTCGGGGCGAACCTGGACGAAGCCCGCTTCGCTCAGGATGCGAAGGTGCCGCGAAACCCCGGACTGGTGAATGCCGACAAGCGCCACGATGTCGCTGACGGCCTGCTCCTCGTCACGCAGCAGCTCCACGATTCTTCTCCGGGTGGGATCGGCAAGGGTCTGGAAGACATCGGCTTGCACGCAGATATATATACACACTGGTGTATGTGTTGGTCAAGAGGATGAGGCGTCCGGGTGTTGCCGATCGAGGGGAGGATTGCGCGTCGCGAGGGTGGCGAGGTGACGAATCGGTGACTTCTGGCTCTGGTAGAAGGGTGACCGGCGGATGACCATGTCGGTAGGCCTTACGGACGAAGAATGGAGCCACAATGCACGCGAAAGTCGGAGATCGGATCGTGATTGGCGGGCATCGGGCGGGCCAGCCGGATCGTGACTGCGAGGTGCTCGAAGTTCGCCACGAGAACGGCGAGCCGCCGTATCTCGTCCGATGGGGGGACACGGGCGACGAGGACCTCTTCTTCCCAGGGCCTGACGCCTCTGTTGTCGATTACAAGGACGACTAGTCCGAACTGGCTCATCTAGCTGAGAACATCTGCGGCTGAAACGGCTCGGAAGCGGGTCGCCGCCAGCGGGGATCTGCATCTGAGGCTGGCAAGACGGGTTGGCGTCCCGGTCTTGATGGCACACCCATTCGATACAGTGGGATCTGACACATCCAGAGGAGTCGAGGGACCTGGCCCTATGACGCTCCGCCAACCGACCGAGAGGCACGGTGGCAATGCCGGGATCGATGAGGAGGAATTGATGACCGAGGAATCTCTCGACGCCCGGGTTGCACTGATCCAGAGCAACCGCACGTGGTCGCCGCTCGACGATGTCGCCAAGGCCGTGTCAGTGGCAAGCGAAACGGAACGTCGGCTCTACGTGGAGCAGCGTTCAGGTCTCTACCGTTGGAGTCTGGCGCACGCCGGCGGTGGCTACCCACTGTTGAGGGTCGCGGCGCGATTTCTCGGCGTCGACTACCACCGAATCTACGTCGGGTTTCGAACCCTTCCAGATGGTACAGCCATCATCTGCGACGACCCTGGATCAGTGGAGGAGCCGGACGAGTGGGCTCTGCTAGACGTCCCGACCGCCGTCGATCCCGTAGCGGCAGCCGAGCTGATTGCGAGCGCCATCAAGATAGGTTCTGGCAGAACGTAGGCAATGCGGATTCCCAGGCGAGGAACTCGATCATCGAAGGCAAAGGTGGCACCGCCTCTGAACGGTCCCAGCTTCCAGAGCTGAGGGCGCTCGACGCTCCGGTTAGTTCAAGAGCTGCACCCGCTGGCAACACCGGACCTGCGTCGGCCATTGTTGGAGTGGAGGAGAGCATGGTCACTGCGTGTCCTCAGCGCACGGTCGCCTATTCGGTGGGCTACTCCAGCGAAGCGGGATCCACACCGGTGCCGCCCGCAGCGCTGCTCGCGTAGGCGGCCAGGGCGAAGCGCAATACGGAGACGGCTTCGTCACCGCTCCACAGCATCGGACCTTCGCCTGCATGGAGCCAGCGCAGCCAATGGCGGCCGGAGTCCCGAAAGCTGCTGGCCCAATCGTCATCGAGCGCGTGGTAGGACCGCATCTCCCCGTCGACGTAGACCTCCAGGCTGGGCTCCTGGATTCCGCGGCTGGTGCAGCGGTTGACCCGTGCGTAGCCGCGACGGCCGGTGATTTCCCAACGTTCGTCATTGGTGTAGTAGTCGGAGCGGAGGAACATGTCGGGCGCAATCGTGATGTCCCAAACGCCGCGGATCCCACTCTGGTGCTCCCACACCAGGGTGGCGGGTGCGTCGATTTCGATGTCGCGCACCACCTCGGTAGCGCCCACCCAGGCCCGTACTTCCTTGACCGGACCGAAGAGCCAGATCGCCGTGGCCAGCTTGTGCCAGCCGTCATCGAACACGAGGATGCCGCGGCCTTGCCGCATCTGCTGGAACTGCCACTCGTAGCTGCTCCCAGGGACGTCCCAACCTCCACGGCCGCTGGCCACCATCTTGATGTGGTACCCGCTCACCTCACCGAGTTCACCTGACTCGACTATCTCCTTGAGCCTTACCAACGGTTCGTAGAAGATGTAGTTCTCCATGACCCGCAAATGGCGGCCGTTGGCCGTGGCGGCGTCGAGCATCCGGTGCGCGCTGGCAAGGTCATTGCACATCGGCTTTTGCAGATTGACGTGCCAGCCATGACCGAGGAGCTCGGTGACACCATCGGCATGCAAAGGAGCCGGCAGCAGTGCCTCGACGGCGTCGACCTCGAGACCGCTCGCCCCCAGTTCGGCGATGGACGCGAACGTCCGAGCGGCCGGCCAGTCAGCCTGTCGTTGGGCGCGGCGCTCCTCGCTCGGATCGACGAGTGCTACGACCTCGACGTCGGGATTGCCGACGTATGCACGCACGTTGAGGTCGTAGATGCGTCCGAGGCCCACGAACGCGGCCCGTACCGGACGGTCATAGGGTGAAAAGGTCATCGTCGGCCCAGCTCCTCCAGAAGTTCAACGCCAGTCGTCCTCGACCGACCTGCCGGTTTTCCAAAGGTCAAGGACTTCTTGACCGAACACTATTCGAAGGGTAACGCCAGGCAGACGGTCGCCGGACATGATCTGACCATCTAGTCGTTGCCTCTCGATCTTGAGGCCAGCCTCCGCTGAACCGAGTCCGGCCTGTCCTCGGTGCTATCTGCGCCACGCACCGCCGTCAATATGAGCGCGGCTGCCACAGATGAGAACATGCGACATGCGGTCGTCACCAATTGCTATGGCTGAGAGCGTCTGATGCACCCGTGACGTCCGCAGTCTTTTCAGCTGAGGGCACTTGCCATGCAGCTAGTGCACTGCATGGCTGGCTGAGGACAGGAGGAGTCAGCTGACTTTCGACGAGGACCTTCGGTTGGATGCAATCCGTAGGAGAAGTTCGCCCATTGGGACGTGGAGAAAATTGGGCGAGAAGTCTCTCCCCGGTGGGCGAGGGGGGGACTCGGGTGTCTTCGGCCGGCTGACCAGCCACTGTGTCCCCGCCTGACACGGCCCACACCCCCACTTCGGGGATGTGGTTCTGTCATGAGTCGAATGTAGCGCTACGCGGTGACAACTGCTCGGGGTGAGGCCTACCTCATCTGGTCCGATATCGCCACGGAGCTCAACACTCCTGTGATCGAAAGGAGAAGAACCCACACGAAGGGTAGGACTTCGATCTTCGCCCATCTCGCACAAGCGCGACGGCCTCGCACCGCCTTGATCGGTGCCTTATGGGCTCGCCCCCGTCGTAGCCCGACTCCGGGGGGGACGCTCCCGCGCAAACCACCTGTTGCCGACTCTCGAGGGCAGCGACCCCGCTCCTCATCGACCCATCGAAGAGCTCCGGGCCGAGGTGCGTAGGCTTCACGTTCGTGGACCATGTCGACGTGCTCATCCTCGGTGCCGGGCTGTCCGGGATCGGCGCCGCCTGTCATCTCCAGACCGACCGCCCAGGCACGACGTACGCCATCCTCGAGGCCCGGGAAGTGAGCGGCGGCACGTGGGACCTCTTCCGCTACCCGGGGGTCCGCTCCGATTCCGACATGTTCACCCTGGGCTACGCCTTCCAGCCGTGGCGCGAGGCCAAGGCCATCGCCGACGGGCCATCGATCCTCCATTACATCCGGGACACGGCTCGCCAGTACGGCGTCGACCGCCACATCGCCTACCGGCGGCGGGCGGTGTCCGCCTCGTGGTCGTCGGCCGAGGCACGATGGACGGTCGAGATCGAGCACGGCGACACCGGCGAGATCGACCAGATGACGTGCGGCTTCTTGTGGGGTAACACCGGCTACTACCGGTACGACGAGGGCTACCGGCCAACCTTCCCCGGCGAGGAGGGGTTCGGGGGCCGGATCGTCCACCCCCAGCACTGGCCCGGGGACCTCGACTGGGCCGGCAAGCGCATCGTGGTCATCGGCAGCGGGGCCACCGCGGTGACCCTGGTGCCGGCCCTGGCCGAGACGGCGGGGCACGTCACCATGCTCCAGCGCTCACCGACCTACATCGTGTCGGTGCCCGGGAGGGACAAGGTGGCCGACGCCCTCCGGAGGGTTCTGCCAGCCAAGCTCGCCCACGCCCTCGTCCGGTGGAAGAACGTGGCTCTGACCATGCTCAGCTATCAGTTGAGCCGCCGGACGCCGAAGATGATGAGGAAGGCGATCCGAAAAGGAGTGGTCAGGGCCCTGCCGGAGGGCTACGACGTCGACACCCACTTCAATCCCCGGTACAACCCGTGGGACCAGCGCCTCTGCCTGGTCCCCGACGGAGACCTCTTCGAGGCCATCAGCGCCGGCCGGGCCTCGGTGGTGACCGACACCATCGACACCTTCACCGAGGACGGGATCCGCCTCGCATCGGGCGACGAGCTCGCGACGGAAATCATCGTCACGGCCACCGGCCTCCAAATGTTGCTGCTCGGGGGGATCACCCTCGAGGTCGACGGCAGACCCGTCGACAGGGGATCCACCGTCGCCTACAAGGGCCTGATGCTCTGTGGAGTACCCAACCTCGCCGTCACCTTCGGCTACACCAACGCCTCGTGGACACTCAAGGCCGACCTCACGGCCGACTATGTCTGCCGACTACTCGCCACTATGGAGGAGCGCGGCGTCCGCCAGTGCACGCCCGTCGCCCCCGACCCGTCCCAGCCGACCGAGCCCTTCCTCGACTTCTCTTCGGGCTATGTCACTCGGGCCATCGCGGACCTCCCCAAGCAGGGGACCACCGCTCCGTGGCGGCTGCACCAGAACTATGCGCTGGATACCCTGCT
>PLHF01000025.1:59087-61719 GCA_003138855.1 Acidimicrobiaceae bacterium
ACGGGCACGTCGAGATCAGGACCACCGCCGGCACGGGATTCGGGCACCGGCTGCTCCGACGAGGTTGCGACGGCTCGGATTGGACCCACATGCCGGAACAAACGCACTGTAGATGGGGTTGAATTAGGTGGGTCCAAGGGAAGGGTCCGGAAGGAGGTCTTGAGGAGATGGTGAGTTTCTCTGCTTGAGAAGGTAGGTCCGAGAGGGGTCCCGGGAGTTTTCCCGGGAGTCCGGTTTGTAGCAAGAGGCAAGCGGCTCGAAGTAGGAGCGTTGCACGGACAAGGGATCTGAAGTCCCGGCCGGATGAGGTTGTCCGCTCGGATCGGCCCTGNNCCCCCGGGCCAAGCTGGAGTACACGTCGCTGGCGGCGGCCTTCTGTGTATAGCCTTTCACCATCGCGGAGTTGCGCCGCATCTACTAAACGACCCGGGGAGTGGAACTCGGCCCTCGGAACTTCCACCGGAAGGTCACCACCACCAAGGGCTTCGTCGTTCGCTCCGGCGGCACTACGAGTCGGGGCAGCAGACCCGCGCAGCTCTACCGGGAAGGCGCATCGCCAACTCGGCATTCAGGTGCCGCCGAAGGGCACGGAGATTCAATCGGGTGCAACGGTGATCGTGACGCTTAGGACACCCGTGCTTGGCCTGGCGGCCCCGTGTCGCACATCGAAGTGGTCGACGAGCCGGTCCCGTGGGAGTTCGCCCACGGGACACTCCCTGGTCACCCCGAAGAGGGGGAGGAGGCCTTCGTTGTTTCCATCTGCGGGGATGGATCAGTGCGGCTAGAGATCACGGCATTCTCCCGGCCTGGCGAACCAACGGTCCGGCTTCTTGGCCCTCCAAGCCGAGGCATCCAGACGGCTGCCTCGAACGGCTACCTGCATGCACTTCAGCGAATAGTCGCTCAGGGTGGCTGGAACACAGGCGGTATCCCTGGTCGTCGCCGGGTGGGGGCCTCTCCTCCTGAACCCGGCTCAAGCCATTCCTGGCACTACGTGCGGACCTAAAGAATTCTCATCTCATTGACGATGCTCCCTCCATGGCATCGAATGTTCGGTTCGACACGGATGATCCGGAGTTCCAGCGAGGATTCGAGATCGGCGTTCTTTGGGAGCGCCTCCGATCGGATGGGTCATGTCATATGGCCGTAAATGTAGCCAATGCCGAAATGGTGATCCGTGTGGCTCAGGCTTTCGGCTGCCAGTTCTCGGGAACGGAACTAGGCGAAGATCAGATCTCTGTCGAGTTGCAGCGAGTCAGCGACTAGGAGCTTGGCGGCCGGTCCTTGCCCTTTTGCGGCTCAAGACGCCAAAGGTTCCACGGCCAGACCCCGTCGATTTCGACTTCCAGCGAGAAACTGAGCACGATTCGGATGATCACGATCATCCCGAGGACTGCCACGCTCTCGAAGGTCGGATCGACGATGATGGTTCGCACGATGTCACCGACAATGAGGATCTCTAACCCGAGGAGAATCGCCCGACCCAGTCGCTGTCGGAGCTGTCGGTAGGCGTCATGTCGAGTGTCTGACCGCACCACCGAGACCGCGTAGTCGATCAGGGCCCACAATCCACCGACAATCATGATCCCGGCGCCGATCGCTTCGACCGCTTGGACGACATCGGAGATGAATTGGTCGTACGTCATCAGGACACAATGCCACGTCGTTGATGACCACCAGCCGTTTGCAGTGCCACTGAGCTCGACCTGTTGACATGCCCCCCGATCACCGGGTACGCGCTGAGAGTGCGAATGACGAACTCACCGTGCGCAGAAATGGGACCTTTCGGACCTTGTGATCGGCTGCCAGCGGGTCCACAATGACAGTATGCAGAGGGGCTGAGGCGGTGAGCCACGATGCGCGCAAGAGTCGGGGACCATCTTGTAGTTTCCGGGGCTCAGGTGGGCGGATTCGGTCGAGAGTGCGAGGTAGTGGAGGCCCGACGGTACAGAGGGGAGCCTCCGTACCGAGTCAGGTGGATGGACACGGGCCAAGAGGAGTTGTTCTTGCCAGGGCCTGGTGCCTCTGTCTTGAAGCAAGAGCCAAGGCGGGGCTGGCGCGTTGGCCCAATGATCTTGCCTAATCCGTTCTAGCGAAGCACCTGAGGGCTCTGTCGTTGTAGCCCCGCGGGCAGCAGATGCATGTTGAAGGCAAGCAGGGGGAGGAGGGTGTCATTGATGATGCGTGCAGGAGTTGGAGCCCGGATAGTCGTTTGTGGGCATAGGGCTGGCTGCCTGACCGAGAATGTGAAGTTGTTCAGGTCCGTTCGGCGAGCGGAGGGCCGCCCTGTCTCGTTCGTTGGTCGGAGAGTGGCCGCGAGACCATCTTTTTTCCCGGGCCGGATGCCGTGATCGGGAACGATGATCGCGAGAGGGGCGAGCGCGTGGATCCGTTCGCCTGGCCAGATCGCTACGGGTGGGGGTACTGCTAGAGCAGCCGTGACACTGGCACTGCTGATGCGACCATCAGAGCTCTGCTTTGCGGTGCTGATTCCGGGGATATCGGACCTTCGACCGGGGATAAGTGAACAGGCGTGTTGCCGGTAGTCAGATCTGAGGGAACGGTTTCCCATTACTGGCGGCGGCGGCATTGCGGAGTAAGACCCCTGAATCGGCCCGCGAATCCTGGCGGG
>PLHF01000025.1:61751-67876 GCA_003138855.1 Acidimicrobiaceae bacterium
CTCCTTGTTCCCTGGCTGCGACGAGTTCGGATAGAGCGTCCAAATCTGCGGAAAGAAGGTCTTCTCGTCCGGCCTAGCGTTCCCAGAATTCATTCCGGAGGACTCGCTCGGGATACCTACTGGGCCACGGATAGCCAAGGGCCACGTTGGTGTTGGCCCGCTTCAGCGCGCACGTCAGCGACTCGTCCTGTCCGAGGATCGCAGCTTTGCACGCTGAGGGCGTTTCCGGTCCCTGGTTGCCCTTCCCGATGAGTATCTGCCTGAACTCAGCGTGGTGATCCCGATTGATGAGCTACCTGGCTTGCTTCACCCGGGCCCGGTCAGCCGGACCGTGGGCTGGCTATTCGTCCCATCGCAGGCGACTACTTCTTCGAAGCCCGCTCGGATGCACTCAACCATTGCATCGCAGTCGGCGACCGCAACGGTGTCGAGGTTGATCCCGATGCACTCGTGGCCGGCCGAGGTGACCAGTGCCACGTTGACCGCAGCCCCCGACGGCGGCGCGAACGCGTAGAGCCCGATCACGCGGGCCCCGGCCAGGTAGGTGTCGAACGGTGCCCCCGGGACATCGGTAGCCACGAAGTCACCACCTTTGAGCATCGACCCGAAGGCCAATGTGGTCAATGCGGGCGGCAGCCGACTGAGCAGACTAGTCACCGCGTCGGTCAACTCCAGGGCGGGATTGTGCTTCCACTCGTTCATCACTTTCTGGACATGGTGGATGCGCTTACGCGGGTCGCTTATGTCGGAATCTAGGACGAAGCGGACCGGCACGAACCGGTTGCCTCCCTTGGCATCCGTAGCCGAGCGAATACTGATCGGTACGAGCGCTCGAAGGTGCTCGACCTTCGAGCCGTGAAGGAGATGGTACCGACGAAGCCCGGTGAGGACACCCGCTACGAAGACGTCGTTCATGGTGCAGCCAAGGGAGTGTGCCACGTCGTGGATGGCCCCGACGGGCAGGTCAATGGTGTCGAAGTGGCGCCCGACTCCGCGTCCACGGAGTATCGGGGACAGCGGAGTCGTAGCGGGTGCGAGGAGGCGCCCGAGGGAAAGTGCATCCGTCTCGAGAGTGCCCAATGAGGTGACGGGGTGGAGGGCGGAACGGACGGCGGTTTCGAAGAGGTGCGCCACGGTACCGGCCCGTCCGATCGCCGACCGGGTCAGCGATGGGAGGCGCCCTGGCAACCCTGTTCGGTGCCTCTGGTCCGCGACCGGCACAGGCGCTGGATCGGTGTCGCCGAATTCGGTTTCGGTGAGTCCGTGCGGCGCTCGGTGCTCGGGCTTGGCTGGGTGGCGTTCGAGGTCGAGCAGATGGAGGAGGAGCCCGACGCCGGCGATCCCGTCTATGGCGGAGTGGTGAATCTTCATGATGAGCGCGGCACGACCATCGTCCAGTCCTCCGACCAGTACCGACTCCCACAGCGGGAGCTCCGGGTCGAACGCGTTGGTTCCCATGAGCTGGGCCAGATCGAGCACGCCCCGGAACGTCCCGGGAGGGGGGGCACCAACTTGGTGTACATGGTGGGCCAAGTCGAATCTGCCGTCGTCCACCCATTGTGGGTTGCCCAGCCCGTAGGGCTGGGCAACGGCCCGAGCCCGGAGCCTTGGCTCGATCACCGTGAGCTTCTCGACCCGAGCCAGGCCCATCTCCCAGTCCGGCTCCTCGTCGAGGAGCATGACTGCCAGAATGGGCGACCGGAGGACCGGGTCGCGACCGATCGTCCAGAGCACGGCATCGGAGTCGCTCATCTCCCCGACCAGCGTCGACCTCGTGCTCATGGTGCTGTCACCTCCGAACAGTCCGCTCGTTCGTCGCCAACCCGGAGCGGCTCCCTCCAGGACGGTATCCCTTCTACAAGGCGGGTGCAGGACGGAAGGCCCCCCGTGGCCCGCCCTCATCGCTTCAGGTCCCGATGGAGCTACGGGCCCAGCGGCGGGGCCAAGGCCTGGCCCGCAGCGACCCAGTGCTTGCCGGTGTTGACGGTGAGCCTGCATTGCCCCGGTCAGCACGAAGAAATCTTCGCCGCGATCAGGGTGATGCAACTGTCCTCAGCTAACAGAGCTGAGAACACCGAGTGCGAGTTGCTCGACGAAGGACACCTCGAAGAGCCCGTCTTACGGAGGGCGAGTACTTCGCCCCAATGTGGCACTCTCGATGGGCCGACCAGCGCTGAGGCCCGGCCGTGGGTGTTCCGGATTCGAGCACAGGTCCGCGTAACCTGTTGGCGAGCTGGTCCCGATTGCGACTTGGCTCAGCTGCCAATTCGGCCCATACCCCCGATGGAGTACGCACTTTCGGCATGCTGGGTCAGGTCCAATCCCCTGGATTCATCTTCAGGGCTGACCCGCAGGCCGATGGTGAGGTCGACGGCCTTGGCGAGCAACCAGGTCACCGTGAACGAGAAGACTACGGTCACGACTGCAGCTAGGCATTCCAGAGACAGGAGGTGGAAGCCACCTCCACTGAAGAGGCCGTTTGCGCCGGCACGGTTGACGGTGCGAGTGGCGAACAACCCCAAGAGAACCATGCCGATCAACCCCCCGACTCCGTGGACACCCAGGACGTCCAGGGAGTCGTCGTAGCGGAGCCGAAACTTCAGGCGTACGGCCATCGCACAGAGCACGCCGGCGACCGCACCGATCAGGAGCGAGGCCATTGGTGGCACAAAGCCTGCGCATGGGGTGATTGCCACCAATCCCGCAACCGCCCCGGAAGCGGCGCCGAGAGACGTAGCGTAGTCCTCGCGGACACGCTCAAAACACAACCAACCCAGTAGCCCCGCGGCGGCCGCTAGTGCAGTATTGATGAAGGCGTAGACGGCCACGCTGTTCATCGCGAGTGACGAGCCTGCATTGAACCCGAACCAGCCGAACCAGAGGATGCCGACCCCGAGAAGGCTCAAGGGGACGGAATGGGGCGCCATACCTTCGCTCGGCCAGCCACGGCGCCGCCCGAGCACGAGCACGACGGCCAAGGTGGAGAATCCCGAGTTGATCTCCACCACCGTCCCGCCGGCGAAATCGAGAACACCCCGGTGAGCGAGCCAGCCTCCAGGACTGAATACCCAGTGAGCGAGCGGGACGTACACAAGGATCAGCCATAGTGAGATGAAGAGGACGAAGGCTGGGAATTTGATGCGATCCGTGGTGCCGCCGCTGATGAGGGCGGCCGTGATCACGGCGAACATCATCTGGAATGTCACAATGGCCAGCGGCGAAGCCCCAGAGTGACCGAAGCCGGGGAGGCCGTGAGCCATGCCTCCCAACCCGGCGAGTGAGAAGTTTCCGATCAGTCCGTGGCCGGCGTCATGGCCGAACACGAGGCTGCAGGCGATGAGTGCCCAGAGAACACTGACCACCCCCATGGCAACGAAGTTGTTCATCATCACCGCCAGTACGTTCTTCGACCGGACCATGCCCCCATAGAACAGGGCGAGTCCGGGAGTCATGAAGAGCACGAGGGCGGCGGAGACGAGAACCCAAGTGGTGTCGATGGCTTGCATATTGCTTCCTCGCCTTGTGTCGTGGATCGAGCGCGTACGTGATAGCGGAAGTCTGGTGCGGGGGACTTCCGCCTAGAGGGCGTCTGGGCCGCGCTCTCCGGTGCGAATCCGGAGCAGCGAGTCCATCGGTTGGACCCAGATCTTGCCGTCGCCGATCGAGCCTGTCCGTGCGGAGTCAACGATTGCTGCAATCACGTCGTGGACCTGATCATCGAGAACTGCCAGCTCGATTCGGACCTTAGGTACGAAGTCGACCTGGTATTCAGCTCCGCGGTAGACCTCCGTGTGGCCGTGCTGGCGCCCGAAACCTTGCACCTCGGCCAAGGTCATACCGTTAATCCCGAGCTCTGTCAGACTTTGCTTGACTTCATCGAGCCTGAACGGCTTGATGATGGCAACAATCAGCTTCATTGGTCCTGTTGTGTCCTTCTGCCGGCCGGCTTGGTTCGGTGAACTGTAGCGGCCTTGGGAACTTGTGATCGCTGGGGCTGACAGGGAGGCGCCAAACAGCCTTCGGAAGCGATTCGCTAGCTTGGAATGAAGCTGCAGGCACGGTATTCGCAGCGTGAGTAACTGAGGACGCGTGACGCTCCCGTCACGTCCACTGATGCATCAGTCGAGTACAGCAAGGATTCAATCGGTCCTGAGAAATTGTGCCATGGCCGCACCCGTGAATGGTTGCTACGTTGCGATTGGGGACTGATACAGAGGAGGGCGGATGATTCAGGCGGCGACCCAGTTCCTGAAGCGCGGAATGGTCTTGTTCCTTCCCGTGGCGGCGCTGTTCGGTTTTCTTGTCGTTGCTCAGAATGCTTCCGCTGGGGCCGACGTCAGGACCTTCACAAGCCCCCACATAGGAAGCTCAGCGCCCACCTCGGGACAGCACGGTTATTGGTTGGTGGGGTCCGATGGCGGAATCTTCTCCTTCGGATCAGCTCAGTTCTACGGATCAGCGGCCAACTTTCACCTTCAATCGCCGGCCGTTGGCATCACGCCGACGGTTGACCGTGGTGGCTATTGGCTAGTGGCATCAGATGGCGGCGTTTTTTCCTTCGGGGATGCGAACTTCTACGGTTCGGTCCCCGGTCTTGGAATTGCACCCGACGACTCGCCCATCCTGCCCAGGCTGAACGCCCCCATTGTGGGCATGGTTCCTTCGTATGACGGCCGTGGCTACTTCTTGGTCGCCGCCGATGGCGGTGTCTTCGCTTTCGGGGACGCCAAGTTCGAAGGCTCGTGCCCAGGTATCGGAGGCTGCTCGAGTGGCGTCGTCGCCGTGATGACAGACGGCAGCGGCAATGGTTACTGGGTCGTCACCGGTACCGGCGACGTCTACGCCTTCGGTGACGCCACCAACTACGGAGGACCTGCTTCCTACTTGCCGTACGCGACGGAGGTCCTCTCGGCCGTGCGTACCCCGAGCGGAAACGGCTACTGGATTCTCTTCTCAAATGGTGAGATCTATGCCTACGGCGATGCGGTCTACCTGGGAAGCCCATTTGGCCAAATTCAGTTCTCGAATCCCGCCTCAGCGATCCTGGCCACCTCAGATGGCGGTGGGTACTGGGTGACTACGTTCAATGGAACGGTGTACGCCTACGGCGACGCGCCGAATGACGGTGGTATGTCTGCTACCCACCTCAACGGGCTCATCGTCGCAGCGGCTGGCTCGTGATGGGGGTCGCAGTGTTGCCTGCCCCCGAACAATGGCTCCGGGTCGCGTTATCAACGGCCGGATCCAAAGAGTGCTTGCCTTCCGCGAGCGTTGTCGATCGTTCCTTCTGTGTAGCCGGAGCCATTGGTCGGACCCGGACCCTGAGCGCACAGAACAGACGGTTCCGCGTGCTCTTGGCCGAGCGATCAGCCGCAACGAACGCGCATCACCTAACGCTCACCTGAGTCTGGCGCTCGGGTATCCCCGCACAACGCTGCCGGGAATATCCGCAGCCTCGATGGCTGGGATCCCGAGCTGGTGTCCTCAGCCCCCTGAATGGCTGAGATCTCCGGGCGTCTTCGATTGTGGTGGCTGGGGACGCTGGCAGAGTCTTCGTGCCCCCACCGCCTGGGGGGCACCCTCTGGCCACCATGCGGCGATTCGGAGAGAGTCAGGCGGCCCCGACGGATGCCCCGAAACCGGCAACTCCGGAGGTCGGAAACTGCCTCCAGAACGGCGTTATGCCATTCGGCATCACCAGCCGACAGGAAACCGGTACCGGTCATGGGCACCCGGGTCTTGGCGGGACTTCCGGCCCTGCACGGCATGGGTGGGCCCGGCGCACAATGGAGGGACTGGCCCTGTCCCACGATGGAAGGGAGTCGGTGGTGCGCAGAACGGTGGTGGCGATGGTGCTGGCGGCGCTCGTATGCGTGTCGTGCACGAGCACACCGACCACGAGCCCAAAGAGCACCGGCTCGAGTTCGACGACCACCACGATCTCGTCGACTACGACCACTAGCCGTCCGCCCAGCGCTCTCGACAACCTGACGACGTACTTCGCCACCGCCGAGAGGGTCGACCAGCGGCTGAAGGCGGCCGCCATCGTCGTCAACGGAGACATCGGGGCGACTCAGCTCACTGTCGACCAGTCCACGACCGACGCCATTTCCACTGCTGATCCG
>PLHF01000064.1:0-3606 GCA_003138855.1 Acidimicrobiaceae bacterium
GCCGACAAGATAGGGCACCGTGCCTCCGGCGTGGGACAGCACGAACCGGATGTCCGGATAGCGCTCGAGCGCGCCGGTGTGGGCCAGATTGAAGGCGGCCCGGGTGGTGTCGAACGTGAACTCCATGGCGAAGGCCGGGACACCGACCTCGATCCGATCGAAGAAGGACGGTGCCACCGGATGGATGAATGCCACCGCCGATCGCCGGTCGAGCTCGGCGAGCACCGCGTCGAACCGGGGGTCGCCGAGGTAGGAGCCGTCGTGGTGCGACGACATGAGGACCACGCCGTCGGCACCGAGCTCGTCGAGCGCGTAGGCGGCCTCTGTCGCCGATCCGTCGGCGTCGGGCATGGGCAGGACCGCGAAGAAACCGAACCGGGTCGGGTGGGTGGCCACCAGCTCTGCTGACGCCTCGTTGCAGCGTCGGGCCAGCTCCCGGGCATCGCCATCGTCGCCGAAGTGGACACCGGGAGCGGACACGGAAAGCACTGCGGCGGCGATGCCGTTGCGGTCCATGACCCCGAGCGACAGGTCGGGGCTCCAGTCCGGCAGGTCTCGGCCACCTGATTCGGCGATTCCGCGGTTCGACAGCGCCTCGCGGTAGACGGGCGGGATGGTGTGATGGTGAACGTCGATACGGTGGGCTTCAGTCGGCACGCGGGCTCCTGCAGGTCGGTGGGTGCGGGAAGAGTCAGGTCGGCGGGTTCCCGGGTTTGCCGCTGAAGCGGGCCTTGTTCAAGAGGCGAATCAGCTCGCGCAACTCGTCCTTATCGAGCAAGCCCCATTGGCGCCGGTGCAACGCCCTGATCTCGGCAGTAAGGCGGTCGAAGAGACGGAGCCCTTGCTCGGTCGGCGAGACGAGCACGACCCGCCGGTCCCCCGGTGACGGCTCGCGAGTCACGTGCCCGGCCGCCAGCAGCCGGTCGACCAGACGGGTGGCGTCGGCCGATCGGGTCAACAGGCCGTCGGCGAGTGCACCCATCGGCAGCCCGCCGGGAGCGTCAGCCAGGCACAGCACCCAAAGCACCGCGTACTGCGGGTGCGAGATCCCCTCGGCCCGACACACCTGCTCGACTTGCTCGTCGAACTGATTGCTCGCCAGGAACAGGGAAATGAACGCCTCGCGGCCCAACCGGTCTTCCAAGGTTTCGCGCTCCATGGAGATCATCATCCCTCCACCGGCGCTGCCCGGGTTCGGCCGGGGGTCAGTCATCCACGGACTTCGCGGCAAAGTACCTGTTCGAAGGCCCGGCCCAGCTCGCCTCGCGGGTCGGCGGCACGCCCGAGATGACGCCACGCCACGAACCGGTCCGGACGTATCAGGATCGCGCCCTCCGGGCCGAAGCCACGCACGGTCAGCCAACGACACTGGGGATCGAGGTAGTCGCCGTCTAGGTGGCCGATGCGCACGGCATCGACCGGCAGTCCGTTCACCGCTGCCAGGTCCGAGGCGGCATCGATCCAGGGGCCACCCGCTTCGCCGGCAATCAGGAGGAACCGATCGGGACGAACCAGGTCGATGGTCGAACGACGTTCGCCGCCCACCACCTCCAGCCATGCGTGCGGAAGTGGGCTTCCGGGACGGGTCGACGGCCGGTAGATCCGGACCGGGTCGAGGGATTGCTCGGGGGGAGTGCCGTCGGGCACGACCGCAGCGGAGTCGTAGGTGTAGCCGTACTCGACGTTGAGCTTGCGGAACTCCATCGACTGGCTGGCGATCGCCTGACGGACCTGAAAGCGGAATGCGTCGTCGTCCGATTGCCCGCTCCAGAGGCGATCGATGCGGGCCCAGCCTTCGTCCGCGGTCAGGTCGGGATCGCTCAGTCCTAAGGTCTCGCCGATCATGAAGTGGTTGAGCGCACTTGCGATCGAGTTGTCCACGTTCACTTGGACTGAGCTCCTGCGCTCCGGTTCGTAAGTGTCCAGGAGGCCGTCGGTAGCCGCGCCCTTGAGCACAGCTGCGACCTTCCAACACAGGTTGTGAACGTCCTGCGTGGCGCTCGTGAGCCCCAGACTGCCGGTCGGCGGATGCCGGTGGGCGGCATCGCCCAGGATGAACGTTCGGCCGACCCTCAACTTCGACGCGACCACGCCCATGAGTTCCCATCTCGTCATGATGTGGATCTTGACGGGATGGTCAGCGATGCCGAGGGCTTCCCGCGTGTCCGCCTCGACCTTCGCGTCGTCCAGTGCGCGAGGGTCCTCGAATGCGTAGTTCAGATGGAAGACCCACTCCTCTGAGTCCGGGCCCCACCGGTTCGGCCCCATGGGCACCAACGTGGCCAGCCTGGACATATGGGGAACCCAGATCCACCGGATCAGCACCTCGGGATCCGTGGCCCACTCGGAGAGATCGGCGGTCAAGTGGATCGAGACCATGCTCCCGACATCTCGCAGACCAACCATCTCGACGCCCAGTTGCGAGCCGATCGTCCGTCCTGCGTCACAGGCGAACAGGTAGGACGACCGGACGGCGAACTCGGCGCCGCTCGCCCGTTCACGGATGACCGAGGTGACGCCGTCGTCGTCCTGCTCGAAGGAGACCAACTCGTGGCCGAATCGCACCATCCCGGGCGCGAGCTGCTCGGCATGCCGGCGCATGATGGGCTCGAGGCGGATCTGGGGGAGGTTGGTCGACGCCCGAGGGCTCGCTGCCTCCCAATCCAGGTCAGCACCTCCACCCCCCCAGGACTCGAGCCGCCCGATCCTCCGCCCGGCCTCCGGCCACCCGGCGAAGCCCGCGTAGAACGCCGTGTGGGACATGTTGGCGCGCGGGGTGGCCTGAGCGTAGATCGCTTCGGCCGCTCCGGCGTCAGCCAGGATCTCCATCGTTCGCTGGTTGAGTACGTGAGCTTTCGGGAGAACCGAGGTCGTCGGAAGGGCGCTCACTAGGAGCGATGGGATTTCCAACTTGGACAACAGCATCGACGCCGTGAGTCCTGCGCCGCCTCCACCGACGATGAGGACCGGTATCTCGAGATCAGTCATCTGAAACCCCCAATTCCTATGTTCCACCATCATACCTTGTCCCGATTATTGTTGCCAGGTATAATATCCCCATGACGAAAGGGATGGCAGATCGATGAACGTCGCACTGTGGATTGCCGCTGGACTGCTCGCCGCGGTCAATCTGGCGGCCGGGCTGACGAAACTCCTGAAGCCGAAGGAGGCACTCGTCCAGCAGATGAAGTGGGCGTCGGACTTCTCGGCGCGCAGCGTGCACGGCATCGGCCTGGTCGAAGTCCTCGGAGCAATCGGCATCGTCGTGCCTGGCGCGGTCGGGGTGGCGACGGTCCTCGTTCCGGTGGCCGCTGTCGGACTCGCGCTACTCCAAGTGGGTGCCGCGATCACCAACGTGCGTTACGGGGAGGCAAATCGGCTTCCCATCAACGTTGTCCTTATCGCACTGGCGGTATTCGTCGCCTGGGGGCGCTTCGGTCCGTATCCCTTCTGACCGCTCGCGTCTGCACCGAAACGTCAGCTCACGCCAAGATGGACGGCGTAGCTGTGTGGGGAATCGGCTCTGTTGCATTGATTGATCATGTGGCGCGAACTCACTCGCTCCAGTGAGGTTCGCCGGTCAAATCACCCGCTCGAGTTCGTCGA
>PLHF01000064.1:3673-3824 GCA_003138855.1 Acidimicrobiaceae bacterium
TGGTGTCATGGAGCGCGGCCGGAAGTAGCTCGGCAACGATGCGGACCAGAGTGTGGGCTCGGTCAGTGGTGACCTCAGCCGGCTCGCCGTTGGATCTGATCGCACCGGCGAAGAACGCCTCTGCCGCTCTCAGATCACGCTTCTTCGATAA